>JAITSG010000072.1 GCA_031288035.1 Rickettsiales bacterium
CAATATATTTATTAGACGGATAGAATTTTTACGAGAATATGCGTATTTTTTGAGAATTTTCCCAAAATGACTTTACGGCAATAAACGGCACGAACCGACGGACGAGCGCCGAACTTTCCGCCAGGCTTCGCCCTGCTATGCCGAAACCTCGCCTCGCATCCGGCCCAACCGCGGGCGTATTTCCGCCACAACCTCGGCGTAGCGCGATGATAGCCACACGAAGCCGGGTGGTGCAGATGGCCGGAATCGAACCGGCATGGAGTTTAACTTCCGAGGGATTTTAAGTCCCTTGCGTCTACCTGTTCCGCCACATCTGCGAACGTTGCGATTATACGGCGGCGGAATGCTTTTTCAACAGAAAATGATACGCCGCGACAACGGCCTTGAACCTCTCCTCGGAAGCCTTGTCCCCGCCGTTGCGATCCGGATGCAGGGCGAAGGCCTTCTTCTTGTAGGCCGACTTGAGCTCGGCCAACGTGTAGCTTTCGCCGAGCGAGAGCACGCGCATGGCCTTGAGCTCGCCTTGCGATACGGCGCGCCTTGGCAAACGGCTCCCCGTGTATTTCGAAAACAAGCCCAGCGGATCGTCGAGGGCTTCGCGGGCCAGCCCGGAACCTATCTTCAGCCCGAACCTGAACGTTTCGGACCGCCACGTCTCGTCGGCCTTCAGAAGAGCCTCGATCTCGGCCACGGACATGCCGGCGCAATAGTTCCAAGACTTGTTGTACGCGGCCGCATGGGCCGCGCAGAACCAGTAATAGTCCCTAAGCTCGCGCGTTTTCGGCGCGCGGCACACGCCCGGCTTCTTGCATCCCGAACGATCGCATATCCTTTGGCCCAGCTTGTCCATAAGCGATAATATATATTGAAACCGCGGCCCTTTTCAACTATAATAGCCGCGAGGAGCGGATATGAAACAGATCGACGAGCTGCACTATCTTTGGGTCATGCGCGCCCTGTGCGTGGTCGCGGCCTTCGGACTGGCCGTCATGACAACCCTGCTGTTCACCATGCGCAAGGTAGCCCCGGGGCAGAAGCTCTCTCCGTTCGTCATAACAGCGAACACGGGAAGCGCGAAGTCGTTCCTGGTCAGGCCCATGCCGAAAACGACGCAGGCAATCGAGGAAACCGTCGCAAAAGCCGCGATAGCGAAATACATAATAGACCGCGAAAGCCTGTACCTAGACCGCCGGTACAACAAGGGATTCATCGACGGCAAGAGCGACGTGGCCGCATTCTCCTCGCCCGAGGAATACGAAAGATACCGCAACTCCGCCGACTATGCCGCGCGCATAGCGAACGCCGAGCGCAGGATAGCGACGGTGGAGGTAAAGCCGGAAGACATAAGGTATATGCAAAAGCTCGGGTACTATGAGGTGATCTATACCCGCACGACGATGGATTCGAAAGGGCTCGACCGCAAGAGCAGCCGCCTTATGGTGAACGTGAAGGCCGGCTTCGCGCGGGGCGGCGTGGTCAAGCCGGCCGGGGAAATGCTGTGGCGCAACCCGCTCGGCTTTTACATAACATCGTACGAGAAGGTCAGCAAATAGCCCGCCTTATGTCGCCGGCGGCGACAGAACCCCGGCGCAATATCCTTATTTTTCCGCCCACGACCTCGACTATCGTGGATGGAACGCCCGAAAGCGGCGCGCGAGAATCTATCACTGGAATATCCGGGAAGGCCGCCTCCGCCTCGGCGGCGGAAAGCGCGGGCGAGCCCCCGGCCCTGTTGCAGCTGGTCGAAACAAGCGGACGCCCGACGGCGCGGAGTATCTCCGCCAAGACCGGATCGGACGGCACCCTGTATCCGACGCCGTTTACGACGATGCTCAGGTCGCCGGGCCAGAACGCGCGGGCGAGCGCGGCCTCCAGCCCCTCGAGCCCGTCGAGCCTCGATACGTTGACCAGGAACTTCTTCGACCTCGCACGCGCCTTGAGACTATAGACGGCATCCACCGCCGCGGCGTTACCGGCATCGGCTATCACGCCGAACACCGTTCCGGCCGGAGCTATGGCCACACCTCCGCGCTCCACTATGCCGGCGACGCGCGCGATATTTCCAGCATTCGGCGATAAAATCATTGCAAATCGGCCCTTTTGCTATATCATAGCAAAAAAGGAGCGGTTTGCAATGCGGATCTTGCATATCTTCGACAAAGACTGCTTCGGCCTTTACGCCCGAACGATATCCGAGCTCGTCACAGCCCTTTTCGAATACCGAAAGATACACGTGGACCAGGCCGCGTACGCCATGCACGGCGCGGACGACCACGGGCTCGGCCGGATCATACAGTTCGAATACTGGCGCCCGTCCGTGTGGCGCGGAGGAATGCTCGCGTCGCGCGCGTGCGCCCGCTTCGCCCCGGACGCCGTAATAAAGTGGGGCATAGGCGCACGCAGGCTCGACCCGGGCGGGGACTTCATACAGCTTTCGTTCATAGGCGCGCCCGGCGAAATACGGGGAGTGGCGAAGTCGGACTATGTCGTCGCGAATTCGGAATCGATACTGGCGCACGCGAAATCGCACGGATTTTCCGGGGCGAAGTCCTTTCTCCTGCCCCCCTTCGCGCACGAGTACAGGGGAGCGCCGGAGGTCACCAAGCGCAACCTGTTCATCCCGGAAAAATCGCGCGTGGCCTATATAGCCGGAACATTCCTGAAAGGCATAGGATTCGAACAGGCCCTGGAAGCCGTGGCCTCCGTGCCGAACATATATTTCGCGATAAGCGGCGGTGGCCGGGACGAAGAGGCGATAACCGACTATATGGCCCGGGTGAACGTGCGCTCGCGCGCCAGGATATCGCGCGAGCCGGAAAGGGCCCTCGGACTCCTCAAAATCTCGGACATAGCCCTTCTGCCAATGGCCGAATCCCCGGTCGTCAAGAACATGATAGAGGCCGCGCGCGCCAGGCGGCCGATAATCACGACGGCCAACCCGTACTCCGCGGACTTCGCGGACGGCACGAACTCCATATCCGTGCCGTTCGGCGACGCGAACCTCCTGCGCCAGGCGATGAAGCGCGCCCTGGAGGCCGACGACCTGGACGCCATGATAACGAGGGCCGGAAAGACGGCCGGACAGTTCGAAGAACAGGGCGCGGTCTCGGGATTCCTGAGCAACCTCGCGCTCCTAATCGACAAGTACCGCACGCGCCGGAATTTGATGGCGTGATTTCCTGGCGGACGCAGGAAATTATAGTTGCACATAATCCTAAAGCGTGATATAATCGCCCCGTACCGAAAAGGTATCGAGTCTTCAAAAGCTCGCGATAAGAATGTCTCCAAAGGGGAGTCTTTGGCGTATGTCCAGAGGGCTTGCCCTTAAAGGCCAAAGAGGTCATCTTATCGTGATTTTTTGAACTCCCCGCCTTTCCGAGACGAAAGGAGAAGGGGATTATGGTAAAAATCATTCTAGCCATAGGCTTGGCAGGACTATTTCTGGCGAGTGGCGAAGCAAGCTCACAGATCGCGGTCGCGCCTTTAGATCGCGCCAATAGCTATGCAATAGATAGGCCGGGCAAAATATCCGCCGCGGGAGAACTTGCGCAAAAATATGATAATTACAGGGCTGCTATGGGGGAACTTGGACGCAGTTCCGCCAATGAAACTATCGAGGAGATAAGAATATTATGCGAGAGGCTGCAGCCATTGCTTCTTGAAAATCTTAAGGAAGAAGAGGAAAGGCAGGCATTGAATCGACTGGGTTGCCAGACCGATAGATATCCTTTGGTATATCAGACGTTGAGATCCGCATTGCTCCGTTTCGGGCCGTTGTTTGACTGCAAAGCCAACTTCACGCCGCAATGCTGCCCTCGGTCCGGCCCGGGTTGCTCCTATTGCCTGGCCTCGAAAAAATATTCTATCTATTATACATATACGCCGGGATACGGAGTAGGGATCGTTCGCCCGGAGTGGGCGGATCCGTATGAAAAAACAATCGACCCGTACCCGAAACTGCATGACGAAATACAGGTTTGCTTTGCAGAGGCGGGCTGGCCAGCACTGGCCGGGGACGAATGCGTCCTTCTAAAGGCGGACGGTTCCCGTCTTGCCGAATCTTGCGACGAATATCAAGAGATTTACGTTTTTCTTCCTATATGCCGCGATGATAGTTCTTTAAGGAAGAATGGACTGTTATCTCCTAAACAACAACAAAAATGCAATGAAATTAGGGAAGATAGACATGATTAGAAAAATTCTGGCTGCTATTTTGAGCTCTATGGCATTCGTCAGCAACGCGTCCGCGCAAGAAGCCGCGGACATAAAGGAGAACTATAGAATCGCCCGGGCGGCGGCTTCTTCAGCGTGCAGGGCAATCGTCAGACCCATGAACAACATAGCCGTACTCGCCGGAATATCGACTGTATCGAGCGGGGTAGGAACCATAGCCGCGGGAACAGCTCTTGCCACCGGAATAGCCAAGACCGGAACAGACAAGAAGGTAGAGCAGCGAAAATTGGCATTGGACAGGCTTAAGGAGCTTAACAAATCCGACGACGAAGCGTTAATAAAAGCGGCACAAGACGGAACAGTGCTCGACGCGCTGGAAGATGCGGCGGCGGGTGACTTGAACGGCGAGATTGCCGAGCACGAACAACAATTGAAAGACGATATAAAAACCTCCGCCAGTTTTGGCACGGCGCGGGCCGTCGGTTCGTTCGTGGCGGGCGGCACGTCTGCTGTCGCGTCCGGAACCGCGTTCGCAGGAGCCTTCGCAGTGGACTACGACAAGC
>JAITSG010000084.1 GCA_031288035.1 Rickettsiales bacterium
TTGGACAAACAGACGGGACGCACGCGCGACCTTACGGTGCCGGTCGGCGAAAGCGCCACGTTCGACGGCATATCGATAACGGCGCGCGCGTGCTATGCCCGCCCGGCGGACGAAACCCCGGAAGCCTCGGCATACCTAGAGGTGCACGAGAACAGGGATACGCGCCGCGGGGACGCGGGAACAAGGGCCGGAGCCAAGCAGGTGTTCGCCGGGTGGATGTTCGCATCCTCCCCCGCCCTGTCCGCGATGGAGCACCCGACGTACGACATCTGGGTCCTTAGCTGCAAATGAAAAAACACACCAACGCAGGGGAGAAAAAATGAGCTCGACTTTTTCCATAACATGGCTGTTCACGCACGGCGACCTTATGACCAGATTCATATCCGTCATACTCGCCTTGGCAAGCGTGGGCGCGTGGGCGATAATAATCGAAAAATGGTTCGTACTCAGGAACATGAAGCTCCAGTCCGCGATGTTCGAGCGCAAGTTCTGGAGCGGCGGATCCCTGGACGACCTGTACAGCTCCATCAAATCCAAGGGCATAGACCCCATGGCGCAGGTGTTCATAGGCGCCATGAAGGAATGGAAGAAATCCTCCGCCCTCCTCAAAAACGCGAAAAACAAGAACCTCGCCCTGGACCAGCGGATAGAACGAGTCATGGACCTTACCATAGAGCGCGAGATAAGCAGGCTAGAGGAACGGACGGACATCCTCTCCATGATAGGCTCGACCGCCCCGCTTCTGGGCCTGTTCGGAACAGTGTGGGGAATAATGATGGCCTTCGGCGCCATAGGCGACGCGCAGAGCACGTCCATCGCCGTGCTGGCCCCCGGCGTAGCCACCTCGCTCGCCACAACGGCGCTCGGCCTCATATGCGCCATACCGGCGGTCATAGGATACAACAAGATATACAACGAGATACTAAGGTACAACATGAAGCTGGAAAGCTTCGCCGGCGAATTCAACGCCATAGTGTCGCGCCAGATAGACGAAACAATGAACGGATGAAATGAGCATCAAAAAACACAGAGAGCACGCAAGGCCCGAAATAAACATGACGTCGATGATAGACGTCGTGTCCACGCTCCTGGTCGTGTTCATGATGACCGCGCCGATGATGAGCTCGGGCGTCAACGTTGACCTGCCCAAAGGCTCGCACTCGTCCCTCAAATCCGAGGACAAGTCCGTCAACATATCCGTCGATCGCAAGGGCAACATATTCGTCGGCACAAGGTCGGTGAGCGTGGCCCAGCTCAGGAAGCAAATGTCCGCGCTTCGCGCGCAGAACCAGGCGGCGACAATAATAATCTCGGGCGACACGCAGTCGCGCTACGGCCGCGTCATAGAAATAATGAGCGAGCTCAAATCCTTGGGGTTCGCGCAGGTGGGCCTTAGGACGACCCCGGCCATAGGCGCACCCGAAACGCCGAACGGAGCGAAAAAATGAGCGTCCTGGCATGGCGCGAGGACATACCCCCCGCGCTTATAGACGGATTCACGCTCTCGGCCCTCGGGCACATACTCCTGTTCTTCGTAATAGCCACGGCCGGACGGATGCGCGCCCCGGCGAAACGGATCGAAGAAAACACGACTATAATAGTCGACCTCGACACCCTGCCCCTCGACGCCCCGATAGGAGCGAAAACCGAGCTGCCCGGCCCGCCCGAGCCGGCCAAGCCCGCACAACCCCAGCAGCCTCCGCCGGCCCAGGCGGCCGGCGAAAACGGAGCTGGCGGCGCCGCGCTGGAGCAAAAGCAAGACCAGGCGGCGAAACAAAAGCCCGGCTTCGTCCCGCCGGTTCCAACCCTTCCAGTGCGCGCCCTTTCGCCCCCGACCCAGACCACGGACGAAAAAATAAAGAACATATCGAACATCCTGTCCGGCGTGGAAAGCCTCAAGGCAGAACCGGTGGAGCGCCTTCCGAACCGCATAAAGCACAGCCAGCCCGCAATAGGCGAAAAACTGTCCATATCGTACATAGACGCCATACGCATAAAGCTCCGCGGATGCTGGAACATAGACGCGGGCGCGAAGGGAATCGAAAACATGCGCATAGTCATCCGCACGAACCTGACCTCGGCCGGCGAGGTGGTGAGCGCGGAAACCATAAACCTCAAGGACGACCCGGCGGTCCGGGCTATGGCGGATTCCGCGCGGCGGGCGATATTCTCGTGCGCGCCGTACTCGAACCTCCCGCTTGAAAGCTACAACGACTGGAAAACCATAATATTCACGTTCTATCCCGGAAGGAAGCTCATCAACTGAGGCCAGACGGGTCCCGCATATACCAAAGTCCGGCTTGACAGGCAGGCGAAAAGTATGATATCATCCCTGTCGCGGGAATTACTCCTCCCGGCACGGGAAAGACAAGAAAGGGGAAAAGGTGCTTTGGCTCTATAGATTGATTATGTTCCTCGGCAAGCCGCTGGTGCGGCCGCTGCTGTGGCTCAGGCGACGCAGGAAGTTCGAAAGCGCCGAAACACCCAGGATGGGAGAACGCTTCGGCAGGCCCTCCACCCAGCGGCCCAAGGGCAGGATATTCTGGTTCAACACGCCCTCGGTCGGAGAAAGCAACTCCATCATCCCGGTGGTGGACGAAGTCTTGAAAAAATATCCGAAAGACTATATCCTCATCACCACAACCACCGTCACGGGCGCGGCGAACGTCGCACAGAAATACGCCGGAAAGCGCGTGATACACCAGTTCCTGCCGGTCGACAGGGGCGCGTATGTCCGCCGCTTCCTCGACTATTGGAAGCCGAGCGTCGGATTCTTCGTCGACAACGACTT
>JAITSG010000011.1 GCA_031288035.1 Rickettsiales bacterium
CGGAGAACGCGTACTCCAGCCCCAGCCCTCCGCCGTATCCCATGGCCCTAGTCCCCATGTCTATGTCGACGCCGCTTCCGCTAAACCGGCAGTCGAGGCTCACCAGACCGGCCCTCGCGAATACGGCCGCGCGGAAGCCGCCCAGGCTCGCGATATAATAAATCGCGTCGGCGCCGAGCTCGCTGAAACTCCTGCGGAACGAGGCCTCTTCCGAAACAGGATTCCCAAAGTCGTCCTCATAGTTCAAATGCCTTCCCGACCTGCGCGTCTTGGACTTCACATAGAATATCTCGAACGCGTACCTTGAACGGTATTCGACCCCGCCCAGGACCTTGAACGACCAGTCGTTCTTCGGTATCACCTCGTACGGGATAAGGAAAATGTCATCGTCGTTTCCAAATTCAAACAAGTTCCATCCGATCTCGGAAAACACTCCTCCGGCGCCGACGTAGAAAACCGGCGCCTTCGCCGCGGCAATCGCGAAGGCAACGAACGGGAGTAGGAATCTTTTCATAGGCGCAAGGCTACCTTACGGCGCGCGGTTTTTCAATATGGATTTTTCGGGCCGGCCCGAATCAGCTTCCCCCAGGCCCGAGCCAAAGCCTCTGCACGAAGCAGCATGCCGCGATGAATTGCGGCGACATAAAGCCGAATGCAATACTTCGCCGGTAATGCTGGATTTCGCCAAATCCAGATCGGGCGGCAGGTGAGGCCTTGAGCCGATATCGGCTTGACGCCAGGCTGGCGGCGAAGAAAAACGCACTACTGTGGCGGAAGGGATAGGATTCGAACCTACGGGACGGTCGCCCGTCCAACGGTTTTCAAGACCGCCGCATTAAACCGCTCTGCCACCCTTCCGCGAAGGCGATTATGCCGCCGCCGGACGGAATATGCAACCCTATTCAAAAAAAGCCCCTCGGACGAGGGGCGGCCTTTACCTCGGATTGTCAAGATAGCTCACGAACTGCGGCCAGCTCATGTGCATTGCGCGGACAATCTTGGCAACGGACTCGGTCGACGGCCAGCGGCGCTTTCCAGTCGGATACATGCGCTTGCTCTTGTTGAACGCGGTCGCGTCCAGCCCGGAACGCTTGGCCAAGCCGGATACGCTTAGCCCGTTGTCTATGGCAATCCTGTCTATCGCCGTCCATATGTTGAGATGATCGTTGTCCATTTTACCCCTCCGTTTTTACAGGACCCTTGTCCTGTTCTAATCCACTTATACTAGAAATAATTCACAAATACAAGCATAAGTTGCGAGTTTTCGCTTGACTTTTTTCCTATCGAGCGCTATGTTCGCGCTTGGTTCGTTATTCGTTCGAGAAGGAGGTCGAAATGGTAAAACGGGAGCCCGAAATCCCCGAATCGGACGCTGTAGCCGAAGGCCCGATCGCAATTCCGTTTTCGGATGCCGAGGAAGCCTGGTTCTGGTATTGCAAATACGAGGAAAGAAGCGTCTTCCGATCGTCGAATTCCAACCGCGAAACGCCGCGGCCGTGCCAGCTGGACGACATATACATATGCGTGGTCAGGCTCGCCCTGGACGGCAAGATATCCCGCCGGCACGTGGCGACGCTGGTCAAATACGGCAGGAAACAGAGGCCGCCCGATTTCCGCGTGAAGGACGAGGAAATGGAATCCATGTGGTGGGACGACGCGCTTGACAAGCTCCAGAGCGTGCTTGCTCGCAAAGGAATAGTGAGTGCAGAAGCTTAGCATTAGGGCGGACTGGGACGAGGTGTTCGCGGTGTTCTGCCCAGAATCGCCCCTATGGTACCTGCGCTTCCTGCGCGGATTCAAGCACTGCTTCGCGGCGCTTCGACGCGGCAGCAGGATAGTCATAGTAAACCCGATGGAATCGAGGATCGAGATAATCGAATCGGACCTCTTCTGCAACGCCGACGAGCTTATAAAAGCCCTGGCGCCCGGCTCGACCGTGGTGCGGACGAAAATCTGCGAATCGGAGGGGTATTCGTTCGGCATATTCTCGTGCGTGGAAGTGGTCAAAAAAATACTCGGGATAAAGGACTGGCGAATCGCTACGCCCATGCAGCTCTATCGGAAACTTACCGAAGGATGAGGTGGTGGTTAGGGAGGGAATCGGACCCCCGACACAAGGATTTTCAGTCCTTTGCTCTACCAACTGAGCTACCTAACCAGCCAGGCATTTATAACCGCGCGCGCCTAAAAAATCAACGGGAAATTGATTTCGCCCGCGTGCGGCAAAGACCAGCGCCCATTGCAGGCGCGCCGATTGCTGGAAGCGGGCGGGCCCGGAAACAATCCCCGCCAAGGCGGACGGCGCGAACCCTACGGATAGTCGGACTTCGCCTTTATTTGCGCCCACGGACAGGCGTCGAGCAAATGGCTTGCGCCCTTTTCCTCGTGAAATTCCAGACCGCGGCCGCTATGCGCGCGCGGTCGGCGGCCTTATCTTATTATATGGCCGAGGAAATATCCGCGGAGTCATCGTCCACGACTATCAAATGGAGGCTGGAATTAGATCCGCCCCGCGCGCGCTTGTCAAATCGGCCGAATCATGCTATAATGGCCAAAAACGCACGAAAGGGGAGAAATGTCCGAAACAGTCCAGCAATACAGCGATTCATTCTGCCCCAGGATAACCGTGCTGGGGCTCGGCGGCGCCGGGTGCAACGCCGTCAACAGCATGGTCTCGGCCGGAATCTCGGGCGCGGATTTCATAGCCGCGAATACCGACATGCAGTCCATGAAGCTCTCGAAAGCGCAAAGGAAAATCCAGCTCGGCAGGAATACGACCAAGGGGCTCGGCTCCGGAAGCAAGCCGGAGATAGGCCGCGCGGCGGCCGAAGAATCGGCCCAGGAAATAGCCGCGGCCATAGAGGGCTCGCAAATGCTGTTCCTTGTCGCCGGACTTGGCGGCGGAACGGGCAGCGGGGCCCTGCCTGTCGTGGCCGAGCTCGCCCGCGCAAAGGGCATCCTCACCGCCGCGATAGTCACCACGCCGTTCGACTTCGAGGGCGAGAAAAGGGCGGACATATCCGCGAGCGCCGAGGCGAAGGCCGAGGACCTGGTCGACTGCCTCATAGTCCTTCCGAACCAGAACCTTGCCCTGGCCGCGGACAAAAACACCCCTATCGCCGCATCTTTCCGAATGTCGGACAGCATCATGGCCGAGGGCATACGCATAGTAGCCGACCTTGCCCTCAACCCCGGGACGATAAACCTAGACTTCGCCGACATAAGGTCGGTCATGGAAAACACGGGCCGCGCGATAATATGCGTCGCGACGCAGGGCGGCGAGGGCAGGGCGCAGAAGGCCGTGGAGGCCGCCCTCTCCAACCCGGTGTTCGCCCCGGATTCCATACGCGGAGCCAAGGGAATACTGGTCAACATAACCGGAAATCCGGCCAACCTGTCGCTCGACGAGGTGGGCTCGATAATGAATTCCATACGGGCCGAGGCCGGCGATCCCGCCACCAACATACAGTTCGGAATATGCTTCGACCAGAACATGGGCGACGAGCTCAAGGTCGCGGTGATAGCTACGGGCATAGACGGCTCGCAACGCCGCGCGGCCAGGCCCGCGGCTGCGCTCGACAGCCAGGCATGGTGGCCGCCCGGCGGCATGGACATAGGATCGTTCATAGAAAAGGAGGCCAGCAGGCTCGGCGAACGCCCGGGCGTTGCCGAGAGCCGCGCGTCGGAGCCGCCCCTGAACAAAGAAAGCCCCGAACCCGCGATGCCTTTTTCCGGCGAACCGCCGGTGGTGCAGCCGAAGAAAAGGAGCCCGCTTTCGGACTTCCTCGGCGCGATAGGAGGCGGCCTGGCCGATGACGAAAGGATGGAGCCGGCAATGCCGATGCCCGGAACGCCGGAGCCGCCGCGCGAAAACGACAACGTGGTATTCCTGGACAGCTCGCTCGACATAAAAACCGGCGGCGGGGACAGGCAGTTCGACCTTCTGGAAACCATCAAGAAGATGGAAGAGACCCTGGGCCTGCCCCAGATATTCAACAAATAGCACTCGGAAAGCCGCGCCCGCCTAACGGCTCCGCTTTTTTCGAGTGGAAATTCGCGCCCAAAAACCAGGCGAAGCCCGGTTGTCTGGACGATATTGTCTTTGGCGCGGAAACCAGTCGCCGGAATTTTACGAGATTGTTTTCGGCAATACATTCGACTTGGGCGATAAAAAAGCCGGGGACGAAGCCCCGGCCCTTTCGCGCGTTACGCGCGACGTCATCTGACCGTGCCGCCCTGCTGCCCCCATGCGCTGGTGTCCGCCGGAAGAGCATTCAGTATTTCGGCCTGCGGAGCGGTTTCGGTGCCGGTGACGAGGCGGCCGACGATAAATCCGGATACGCCGAGGATTATGAAGCCGATC
>JAITSG010000070.1 GCA_031288035.1 Rickettsiales bacterium
GCGGGCGTGACCACCGCCACGTCCGCGGGCTCCGCCCTCTTGACCGGAATACCGCTCGTCGAGTTCACGAAAAACCTCGACAGAGCCAAGGACTGCGCAGGAAAACTATAGGGAGGCTAAGCCCTCTAGGAGGCTCTGGAGGACTAGGACAGCAGGGATTCCGCCTCGTCGAGCCATTTGCCTATGCTCGCCTCTATGCCGCGGCGCCAGAAATCCGGCGAGCGCGGGTCCAGGCCGAACGGGGCCATAAGCGCGACCGCATCCCTCGAGCCCCCGCTTTTGAGCATGTCTATGTAAAGAGGCTCGAACTTCGCGCCGAGAGCGCCGCGCGAGGCGAACAGGCCCTGCGTGAAAAGCTCGCCGAACGAGTACGCGTACACATAAAACGGCCGCATGAAGTGCGACACATAGCACCACAGGTGCTCCATGCCCCCGTATTCGAAAATGCCGCCGTACATCTCCCTGCTGACGGAAAGCCAGATGGCGTCGAACTCGGCGGGCGAAACCTTGCCCTCCTTCCTCCTCTCGTGGAACCGGCGCTCGAATAGGGAAAAGCTTATCTGGCGGTTGACGGAATTTATCCAGTCGTTCGACTTCGACAAGAGGAGCGCGAGCCTGGCCTCGCGCGAGGCCGCCCTTTTAAGGAGGAATTCGAACGCGAGCATCTCGCCGAATATGCTCGCCGTCTCGGCATATGCAATCGGCGCGTCGGCAAGGAGCACGCCCATGGCCTCGCCCGCAAGGCGGCCGTGCACGCCGTGGCCGAGCTCGTGCGCGAAAGTCATCACGTCCCTGGACGAGCCCATGTAGTTGAGGAGAGTGTACGACGTCACGCGGCCGCCCGGGCCCACGGCCGAGCTGTTGAACGCCCCGCTTGCCTTGCCCCGGTACGACGGGGCGTCGATAGAGCCGGAGTCGACGGATTTTCTTACCAGCCCTGCGAGAAAGGACGAGAATTCGCCGTACGCGTCGGTCACTATCCGTATGCAATCGGCATACGGTATGTACTCCTTGGCCTCGAACGGGCTGGGCGCGTTGCGATCCGACCACAGGAGCCTTTCCTTGCCAAGCAGCCTGGCCATGATGCGGTAATACCTCTCGCCCTGTCTCGACCCATATTCAAGCACGGCGCCGTGCAGCGCGTCGACGGTTTCGTTGTCGAGGTTGTTCGAGACGTTCCTGGATTCCATCACGTCCCCGTACCCGCGCGAGGCGTCGAGCATGTTCTTCTCCCCGGCGACGAAATTCAAGGCGCGGGCGCGCACCATCATATAATTCGAGGACGCGAGCGCGTCGTTCATGGTTTTCATCTCGCGCCAACGCTCGTCCGAATCGCGCGACGCGCCCTGTATGTGGAGCGTTTCGGCCAGCGTCCTGCCGCCGAAGGAAACCGAGCTCTCGAACTCGTCCAGCATGTCGTCCCATTCGCCAGGCCCGAACGGGGAAAGGCGGACCAGCAGGGCCTCCTCCTTGTCGGACAGGAGGTACTTCGCGTTCTTTCTTATCTCGTCCGCGAACGCGCGGTTTTTCTTAAGGAACTCCGACGCGGCGACCTGGCGCTCGTACGCATCGGCGTCCAGCCGGCCGAGCTCCGTCGAAAAGAACGACATGCCGGACGTCGCGGCGGCTATCTGTTCGGAAACGAACGACAGGCGCTTTTTCACGCCCTGGTCGCCTGCGTCGAGGGCAGACAGAAGGTAAAGATAGCGCACGCAGTCGGAAAGCTCGGATATGCGGGCGTAAAGCCTGAGCGCGTCGTCGAGCTTTTCTCCGAGCCGGCCGCGAAACAGCATGAAATCGGCGGCAAGCCGCCCTATCTCGGCCACGTCGGAATCTATCCTAGGATCGTCTTGCGACGCATACAGCGCCGACAAGTCCCAGCGGGCGACGGCGAGCGATTTATCCATGTCGGATTTTTCGGACGGCATTCAGCTGTAGAGCTTCTCGCGGGCCTCGTGCTCTTCCTGCTCCTCGATCGTCCTCTTCACGATCGGGCGGGCCTCCAGGCGGGCCAGCCCTATCGGCTCCCCGGAAATCTCGCTGTAACCGTAAGTGCCGTCCTGTATCCTCTGGAGCGCGGCGTCTATCTGCACCAAGACTTTGCGCGCGCGATCCCGGGTGCGCAGATCGACCTGCTTGCCGGCCTCGTCGTTGGCAAGGTCCGCATCGTCCCCGGACGAGCCGTAGATGTCGCTATTCTGCTCGGCCAAGTCCCTGAGCGTCTCCTCGCTCTCGCGCTCTATCTCCTCCTTCCACGCCAAAAGCTTCTGGCGGAAATATTCGAGCTGCTTCGGGTTCATATACTCCTCGCCCTTCGAAGGCCTGTATCCGCGCGGCGCGGACTGCCCGGCGGCCCGCTTCCCGGCCCCGACGGACGTCTTTGCCGGCGCCTTCGCCCTCACGGCGGGCCTTTGGCTTTTCTTTACGTCCGCTTTCGCGGTTTTCGCAGATTTTACAGTCTTGACGGTCATAAACGCCTCCTATGCTTATGCTATGGTTTCCTTTATCAACTCCACGAGGCTTTTCTTCGGCATGGCCCCGGAATGACGGAGCAAAGCCTTGCCGTCCTTGAACACCATGGACGTAGGAATGCTTGAAATGCCGAAGCGGCGGGCCAGGTCGGCCGCCTCCTCCACATTGACCTTGAAAAAGTCAACGCCGTCCATCTCCCCGGCCACGTCGGACACTATGGGAAGATACTGGCGGCACGGCCCGCACCACGGAGCCCAGAAGTCGATAAACACCGGCCGGGAGTTCTTGAGCACCTTGTCTTCGAAATCAGCCGACGCAAGTTCCTGAAGCGCCATTTTTTCTCCTTGTACTAAATAGTCGCATTGGCTATAATAAGCCAATATTCCGCCAAAAGCAAGGCTTAAAAATGAACGACGCGAAGAAGTTATTCCCCATATTC
Organism: Rickettsiales bacterium; assembly: GCA_031288035.1. Lineage (GTDB taxonomy): Bacteria > Pseudomonadota > Alphaproteobacteria > Rs-D84 > CACZYB01 > JAITSG01. The sequence continues at coordinate 2,912 of JAITSG010000070.1, forward strand.
AGGAACGAGAAGGGACTGGTCTACCTCAATACGGCCGCGTCGGCCCAAAAACCGGACCTCGTCATAGACGGCATGGCCGGATTCATGCGCGAAAACTACGCCAACATACACCGCGGACTCTATCCTCTGGCCATGCGCGCGAACCGGATATACGACGAGGCGCGCGCAAGGGCCGCGCGGTTCATAAACGCCGAGCCGGACGAAATAGTCTTCGCGAAGAACGCCACGGAGGCCATAAACCTCGCGGCCTCTCAACTAAGGCCCGGCGACACGGTCATAACCACCGAGGCCGAGCACCATTCGAACATGCTGCCATGGATGAAGAGCGGCGCGAAGGTCAAGTTCATGCCGATATTCGGAAACGGCGAGCCAGACTACGGATGGCTGGAAAAAAACATAGCCGGCGCGAGAATCGTCGCCATGTCCGGCCAGAGCAACGTCCTGGGGCTTAGGAACGACATAGGGCGCGCGGCCGCAATCGCACACAGCGCCGGCGCCAAAATCCTCGTGGACGCGGCGCAGATGATAGTCCACCACGGGCTTGACGTTTGCGCATCGGACATAGACTTCGCGGCGTTCTCGGGACACAAGATATACGGGCCGACCGGCATAGGCGTCCTTTACGGACGGCGCGCGCTTTTGGAATCCATGGAACCGTGGCAGGTCGGCGGCGACACCATCGAAACCGCGAGCCTGGAGGGCGCGAAATACCTCGCCCCGCCAATGAGGTTCGAGGCCGGGACACAGCCGCTTGCGGAGGCTCACGGGCTCGCCCTCGCCATGGACTTCATGAATGAATTCGGCATCAACAGGATAGAGCGCGCATCGGCCGAGCTTTCCGGATACGCTCGCGCCCTTCTTTCCGAAATAAAGGGTATAAGGATAATAAGCCATCCGGAATCCAACGGGATAATAACGTTCGCCGCGGACGGAATATCGCCGTTCGACATAGGCGCCATGTTGGGCGCGAAGAACATATGCGCGCGCGCCGGACTCCATTGCGCCGAACCGCTCCACAAGCGGCTAGGCATAGAAGGGTCGGTGCGAATCTCCATAGGCCTCTACAACGACAAGCCGGACATAGACGCGTTTGCGAAAGGACTCCGGGAGGTGCTGCATGCCCTCGCCTGAATTCATGTCTCCGGACTTCCCGAAGGACGGGATCAAGTTCGAAGGGGATGCGGCCGAGCTGCCCCAGATAGCGGTTACGCGCGGCGAACCCCTAGGCCCGGGCGCAAAGCCTCTTTCCGACAAGGAGCCGATAATAGAGGCCATAAAGCTCGTCTTCGACCCGGACGTGAACATAAACCTCTACGACCTCGGCCTGATATACAACATAGACCTGAAACCAAACGGCGACGTGGCGATAGACATGACCCTCACCTCGCCCACCTGCCCCATGGCCGAGGAAATGGTCGAGAGCGTCGCCGAGTTCGCCTCGTCGGCGGAGGGCATCGGACGCACGGACGTAAGGCTCGTATGGACGCCCGCGTGGACGATATCCATGATGTCGGACGACGCCCGGTACGAGCTGGGGCTCGCGTAGGGTCCTATCCGCTCATCTTGAAAATCTCGGCGGCGCCGAACAGCACCATGGCCAGCACGAGCGAAGCGGCTACCAGGTCCGGCACGGTGCTTTCCAGCACGTGCACCAGCACCGCCGCGGCCATCATAAGGCAGTTAGCCCATACGTCTATGTAGGAAAAGACCATGCTCGCCCGGACGCCTATGCCGCCGCCGCGGGCCCTTTTCAAAAGCATGTGAGACACGGCGTTGCCGATTACGGCGATCCCGGACATAAGCATCATCCCGGCGAAGCTCGGCGGCCGTGCGTCCATGGCAGCCCTGCGCGCGACCTCTATGAACGCCAAGGAAGCCAGGACCACCTGCACCACTCCGCCCAGGCGGGCCGCGCGCCGCTTGAACAGAGCCGGGCGCGACAGGCTCGCCAGCACGACGCCGTAGACGAGGCAGTCGGCCAGCTGGTCTATGCTGTCCGCTATTACGCCCATGGAATGGGACAAAATTCCGAAAGACAACTCGAGGAGAAAACAAGCAAGGTTTATTGCGATGACGGCTATAAATATCTTTGCCTTCGCATCCTCTATCTGTGCATCCTTTGCAATATGTTCGACACAGGCACTATGGTCATGCCCTTCTCCTTCAGCCCGCGCGCCCATTCGGAAAGCGCGGATATGGTGTTGTCGCGCGGATGGCCTATGGCGACCACGAAGCCGCGCTTCCTCGCAATTCTCTCAATGTCGTCCAGGCGGGCCCTGATTTCGCCGGGCGCGCTGGAATCGTCGATGAACACGTCGCGCTCCGCGAACGGGACGCCGTGGCGCTCGGCGACCAGCCGGTGCCTAGACTTCGGGGTGGTCTTGGAATCCACGAACGCCAGCCCGCGGCGGCCCAGCTCCTCGATCAGCGCCTCCATGCGCCCGGAATCGACCGTGAACGCGCTTCCCATGTGGTTGTTTATCCCTATGTATCCGCGCGCCTTGTCCAAAAACGAGCCAAGCACGCGGACATTGTCCCCGGACGACTGCGCCAGGCTCAGGTACCGGCCGCCGTAGTCGGCGGACGAGCTCCGCGCCTCCATAGGCACATGGAGCATCACCTCGAAGCCTAGATCGCGCGCCTGGTCTATCTGGTCCTGGAGCTGCGGCGCGTAGGTCAGGTACGAGAGCGTCAGCGGAATCCCCAGGCGCAGCACGCGCTGGGTCCGTATCATGTCCACGCCCATGTCGTCGATTATCACGGCGATAAGCGGAGGATCGACCGGCCCGGCATAGACCGAATACTCCTCGAACGGCACGAGCGGAGAAACCTTCGCCGTATCCTCGGGCTTCTGGGCGGCCTCGGCCTCGCGCTTTACATCCTGCGTCTTCAAAGCCCGGGAAACGGGCCGCGGAACCGGCTTAGTCCTTTTGTCGACGGTGCGCACGCCCAGCCCTATGATCGCGCCGGTGGAAATTATTCCCACGACCGCGAGGAAGATTACCGGAGGGGTTATGCCCAGAATGCGCAGAAACTCGCCAAATCCTTTCCGGCCTTTCATAACAGTCCTCGCGCAGGCCCCGTCGGACCCGGTTTCGCCGCCTTGCCGAACGGGCGGCAGATTTCCCTCATCCCTCCGCCTTTTGCCCTCCGCCTTCAGGCGCGGCCGCAACTTCAGACTCAATGCCGGCAACACCAGCCTCCGCCGCATCCGCCTCGGCGCCTTCCGGCTTGGCTTCGGCTTCGGCTTCGGCCTGTTGCTCTGGCTTCGGCCTATTGGCCTTTTCCTCGGCGGCCCTGGCCTCCTCCTCCGTCCGGGCGACGTTTACCCTTATCATCTCGACCGCGTCGGAATGCAACGTTACGCGCACGGGATAGATTCCGAGCTCCTTTATCGGAGTGTCGATGGAAATCTTGGCATAGTCCACGTCCGCGCCCCCGGCCTTCAGCGCCACGGAAACGTCGCGGGTCGTGACGGACCCGTACAGGTGCCCGGTATCCCCGGCCTGGCGGATTATGACGAACGAACGGCCACTTATCCCGGCCGCGACCGCCTCGGCGGACTTTTTCGCGGCGGCCTCGGCGGCGGCGAGCTCGGCCTTCTTCGCGTCGAAATACGCCAGGGCATCCTTCGTCACGCGCAGGGCCTTCTTCTTCGGTATCAGGAAGTTGCGCGCGAATCCGCTCCTGACCTCGACCTTGTCGCCGAGAGAGCCCAGATGCCTTATGCTTTCAAGTAGAATTACCTGCATCAAAACCTCCTATTCGTTGTTGGCGACGTACGGAAGCAGCGCCATGTAACGGGCGCGCTTTATCGCGGTGGACAGCTGCCTCTGCCCATGGGCCGTGGTGCCGGATATGCGGCGCGGGATTATCTTGCCGCGCTCGGTTATGAATTTCCTCAAAAGCCGGACGTCCTTATAGTCTATGGCGGACGTTATGGGGTTTGCCTTGCGGCGCAGCGCGCCCTTAGCCTCGAATGCCATTTCCAACCTCCTTCGTATCCTTGTCGCGCAGTATGGCGCTTTGCTCCTTCGTCGGCTCGTCCAGGCGCACGGTCATGAAGCGAAGCACGTTCTCGGACAGGCCGAGCCTGCGCTCCAGCTCGACTATCGCCGCGGACGGCGCGTCGGATTCAATCAGCAGGTAATGCCCCTTGCGGTTCTTGCTTATCTTGTATGCGAGCGGCCGGAGGCCCCAGTTCTCCTCCTTGAGGACCATGCCCTTGCCGGATTCGACTATCCCCCTGAACAGCTTCAGGCTTTCCTCGACCTGCGGAGCGGTCAGGTCCTGGCGCAGTATGAACACCGTTTCGTAAAATGCCATGATATCTCCCTGCGGTTGATCCACGGGTTCGTTTTAAGGCCCGGCCTCGGGCCCCCGCGGAAAATCCGGAATTTCGGCAAATCCCGGAAAGGCGCGGCGATTTTAAGGCGGCGGGGCGCAAAAGTCAAGCGGTTTCGCAAGATTACGTAAAATAACTTGACAAAATTTAGTCGTCGGTATATTTTGTCTAAAAAGAATCGGCGATTCTTGGAATTAAAAATAAGAGGTTGAAAATGAAAATATGCGATGTAACCGTCAAAAAGGTCGTTTTACAGGTATTGGAACCGACTTATGGGACAGCAGATTTAGCCGAAATCTATTGCGATGACTGCAAGCATCGTACACCGACCTGTCGGACGGAATTCGCCTTGGCCAAGACCGACGACATATCCGATGGGAGGAAAGGTTGCGTCCTGACGCAGAGATTCAATGACGCATTTGTAGACATTTTCAAGAGAAGAGCTGACGAAAGACGAAAAGACGACGAAGAGAGTCTAGCTGAATACAAGAGTGAAGATGGAAGAGTCCGCTTTGAACTAGCGGTATTCGATGTCAAACGGGGTATGAGAGAATTGAAGAAAAAAGGTTATTATTTATTTCACGACGATACAGACCACCCCTCATTCAAGAACGATAACGGCGAGATATTGATACCCGATGACGTTGATGAAAGAAGTAAGCTTGGCGAGCTTTACACGCTTGCATCCGAAATCATAAAAAATGACGGCGAATGTATGACCCTATGACGAATTTATTACGGATTTTTCCAAGAAAATCAGCGAAACAGACTATGATGACGAGAGGAAGAAAGAATTTCCAAACGATGCAAAAGTTACTATTCCCAAAGAGTTGAATAACGATATTGTCGAAGATGATCCAAACAAAATTGGACGTGCCCGGGCGTACCTTATATCTACCTGTGGCTGGACGATCGCGAGTAAAATTGTCCAAGAGGCATTGATACAACAAAAAAACAATACCTTCCAATACGACTGAAAACAAATCGCAGGAATCCGCAGGGCGTTGGGCCGACCGGGCTGCGGATTCCCGCGCCAGCACGCCGCGCCGACCTCCTCCCTATCTATGCTTACTAAGCCGACGACTCGGTTTCTCCGCCCTCGTCCCCGTCGTAGTCTATGGCCAGGGTCTTCGAGGTCTGGACGCCGCCAAGCTTCCGCATGCGGTCGAACAGGCCGGACATGTTGCCCTTGCCGGTGGAAAGCTGCTTCAAAGCATTGTCGTACGAGCCCTGCGCCCGGCCCAGCGCGTCGCCCACGCCCTTGAAGCTTTCCGTGAAGCCGGCGTATTTCTCGTACAGGCTCTTGACCAGCTCGGCCACGCGCTCGACGTTCTTGTTCTGGCGCTCTATCTTCCACAGCGAATCTATCGTGCGCATCATGGGCAGAAGAAGGCTGGGCGTGACTATGGCGACATTGCGCCGGAACGCGAAATCATATAGCTTCTCGTCCTCGCGCAGGGCCTCTATGTACGCGTGCTCCAGCGGCATGAACATAAACACGTAGTCGAACCTGCCCCCGCCCACCAGGTCCTGGTAATTCTTGGACGACAGGCCCTCGACGTGCCTCTTGGTCGCCTCGACGAAAGAGCGCAGGTGGCGCCGCTTTTCCGCCTCGTCCTCGGCGGAGACGAAATCCTGGTATGAATTGAGCGACATCTTGGCGTCGATTATTATCCGCCGGCCGCCCGGCAGGTTCAGGATATAGTCCGTGAAGCGCCCGGCCCCGCCGTCCGAGAAATGCTCCTGCCGCGAATATTCCCGCCCGTCCTCGAATCCCAGGATTTCGAACAGGCGCTCTATCTGTATCTCGGCCCAGTTGCCCTGGAGCTTTTTGCGGCCCCGGAGCGCGTCGGTCAGCGCCGCGGCCTCCTTCGAGAGCGAGCCCTGCGCCTTCATCAGGTTATCCAGCTGAACATCCAGGCTCGCCTTCCCAGCGGCGGCCGCCGTCTTCATGTCGCCAAGGCCGCGCTCGAGCCCGGCCTTGAGCTCGCCAAGCTGCGCCTTGAACGGCTCTATCACCTGGCCGAGGCCGGCGGCCTGCGTCCTTACCACCTTGTCCCTCTGCTCGTCCAAAAGCTGCGCGGCCAGGGCCTTGAAGTCGCTAAGCATAGTGCCCCTGACGTCGCCCAAGGACTTCTGGCGCTCGGACGCGGCGGCGAGCTCGCGCTCGAGCGCCAAGATCCTCTCGGCCGCCTTATCGTCCGCGGGCTTCCTAAGCGCCATGAAGGCCAGCAACGCGGCCAGGATTATGATAATCGCAATTTCCATCGGAACAAGGATAGAACAGGACAACAAGAAAATCAACAACTTTATCACGACTAACCTCTTGCGCCCACCTTGTTTTTATGGTATAATCGTTCAAAAGGAGAGTTATCATGAGGATTTTAGCTATTCTTGTTGCGGCCATATTCGCAAGCTTCACCGCCAACGCGGCGCCGCAGACGCAAAGGCGCGTCACCAGCAATGTCGCAGGCAAGGCTTCGACCGCTCCGAAAGAAAAAAACCTCGGCGCAGGAACGCGCAGGGGCAGGACCACGCCTAAATCCGACACGACCAACAGGGCGACGTCAGCGCGCGCGACCTCGACAACGCCCGACGACACCACGACCGAAACGATAGATTCGTCCGACCGCATAGCAGCCCTTTCCCTCGCCAACGCGGAGCTTACCGCGCAGATAGCCTCCCTTTCGGCCGCGGTCGAGGATGACGGCGGCCTGCAGACGAAATACGACGAGCTGGCCCGGAAAATGACGGCGAGCCGCAGCGCATGCCGCGTGATAGACGACGAGCTCATCCGCTCCATGGCCACGAGCCTGGGAATATCCCTCGGCGCCTCCATAGTCGGCACGGCTGGCAGCGCGGTGGCCATAGCGGGCAACGTGATGCAGAAGAACATAAAGGAAAACTTCACCCCAGGGGAGCTTCAAGAATTTATCGATAGCGGAGTTCCCGCCGGCGCCGAAATCAAGATTACCGGGTGCGATGGGCAGGAGCTCACGATAAAAGGAACGAAGGACGGGTCTGAACTGCCTCCTCCTCCCGAGGGCAAACAGTATGCGGTTAAAGACGGAAAGATTGTGTGCGAGGATAAGCCTGTCGAAAACCAGACTTCTACCGCTGACGAGGCGCAGACTGATGAAATTACCGTGGACAACACGAATTATGCAACTTATTTGCAAAATGGGAAGATCGTTGTCCCGGAAAATACGAAACTCAAAACTAAAATAAATGGCGTGGAAACAAACTTCGAGAGCTCCGATGCCGCGACAATCAACGAGGCCGGAGATGGAAATAAATATGAATGGGATCCCCAAGCCGGCGGTTTTAATACCGTTCCAGCGGGAGGGGATGAAGTTTCCGGGGAGGAAACAGAGCGCGCTGCTTATTCAAAGGCTGAAGTCGAAAAAATAATCGGCACTAATGGCGTGCTTTTGGAAGAAAAAACGGCTGAGGAAGGGAAGTGCTTCAAAATGGCTAACAGCGATTGCGTCGTAACCCTCCCTGCCTCTGGACCGAACGAAAAAT
>JAITSG010000020.1 GCA_031288035.1 Rickettsiales bacterium
GACAAGTCGACGCTGACCATAGACGGCGGGACCAGGACAAAGGAGATATACCTGGAAAGCAAGATGAACGTTGCTGGCGTGCTCAAGACGTTCCTGCCGGATGTGGAGAACGTCCTCAACCGCATAAAGGCCGGCAGCCTGCGCAGCCTTTCGGACGGCCTGAAGATATATGTCGAGAACCTCCTGTCCATCCCCCGGCACGTCCCGTTCAAGGCCTCCCGGATGAGGTTCAACACCCTGTCCGTCGACGCGCAGTCCATGCGCGAGGCTTTGCGGAGCTCTGAGGGCGTGGGCATCGCGTTCAAGACCATGCGGAGCGCGACGGATCCGAAATACCGCGTCGATCTGGAACGGTTCGCGGGCTTCGACGTCATAGTCAAGAAGCTTAACGCCAGGCTTTCCGGGCTGAAGATAGGCGGCATAGACATCACGGCCCAGACGCCGCTGTCCGTCATACTGCGCGGGCTGAGCTACGAGTACGCGGACATATACCGCCTGGTGCACAACCGCTATCCGACGGCGGCCGAGGCGCCGATTCCGGGATGGAGCCTGGGGCCGCTGCACCGCTGCCTTGAGGAATATTGCGATCCGGCGAAGTATCCGTTTTGGGATTCCGGCGCCGGGGACTGACGTTTCGGGCCAAAAGGTTCTTGCTTTTGCCTTTCTGGCGGGTAGAATTGGAAAATGATATCTAAATTGGATTTGGTAGATGTGGTCGCGTCCTACAACCCGGACATTTCGTACGAGGACAGGGCGCGGCTGGAGCTCGCCTACGAATTCGCGCGCGAGAAGCACGCGGGACAGAAGCGCGACTCCGGCGAAGATTATTTCACCCATCCTCTGTCGGTGGCCGCGATATGCGCCGAGCAGTACGAGATGGACGTGAATTCCATAATCGCCGCGCTGCTCCACGACACGGTGGAGGACACCAAGACGACCCTGCGCGCGATAGAGGATCTGTTCGGGCTCAAGGTCGCCGAGCTTGTGTCCGGCCTGACGAAGCTCCGCGAGCTGAAGTTCAAATCCAAGCAGATGACCCAGGCCGAGAACTACCGCAGCTTCATTCTGGCCATAGCGGGCGACGTGCGCGTCCTGATAATCAAGCTGGTGGACCGCGCGCACAACATATCTACCTTGAGGTTTGCGAAGCCAGAGAAGAGGGCGCGCATAGCGCTCGGCACCTTGACCATGTACGTTCCGCTGGCCGAGCGTATCGGCATGAACAACATCAAGACGGAGATGGAGGATACGTGTTTCAAGGTGCTGTACCCGCAGGAGTATGCGTACATAGACGAGAAGCTGGCCAAGCTCCGGCGCGAGGGCGAGAGCATGGTCGAGCCCATCGTGGCCGAGCTCGTGAAGCTGGCCCAGAGGCACAAGATCCGGGCCAAGATTTTCGGCCGCGAGAAGAGCCCGTATTCGATATGGAAGAAGATACAGCTCAAGAACAGGACGTTCGACGAGATATTCGACATAGTCGCGTTCCGCATCATCGTGGGCTCGGTGGAGGACTGCTACAAGATCTTGGGCGCGGTGCATTCGACGTACAAGCTTGTGCCGAAGCGTTTCAAGGACTATATTTCCATGCCCAAGCCGAACAAGTACCAGTCCCTGCACACGACGGTTGTCGGCCCGCTGAACCGCAGGATAGAGATACAGATTCGGTCGGTCGAGATGGACCGCGTGGCCCAGTACGGGTACGCCGCGCACTGGATGTACAAGCAGGGCAAGAGCTACAGGAGCAGGGAGCAGGGCTTCGACTGGCTGCGCGACATGGCGGATCGGGTCCGCAACTCGTCGAATCCCGGGGACATAGAGAAGGACACCAAGCTTTCCGCGTACATAGAGAGCGTTTTCTGTTTCACGCCCGGCGGCGATCTGATAACGCTGCCGGTGGGTTCGACCGCGCTGGATTTCGCCTACGAGCTGCATTCGGGTATCGGCGACCACTGCGCGGGTGTCAAGATAAACAAGGTGATAAGGAACATCCGCACCGAGCTCAAGACCGGCGACGAGGTCGAGATAATAACGAACAACGCCCAGCATCCGGTGGAGGAGTGGGAGCGTTTCGTGATGACTCCGAAGGCCCGGTACGCTATCCGCCGGTATCTTAAGAACGAGAAGCGCGGCGCGACCGTCGCGTACGGGCGCCAGCTTCTGCGCGAGTCGTTCGAGGGATACAAGAAGGCGTTTCGCGAGAAGGATCTCGCATCCGTCCTGGGCAAGTTCGGCGCGAACGATGTGGACGAGCTTTACTATCTTGTCGGCGCGCGGGAGCACACTCCCGAATCGGTGATAGCGGCGGTTTATCCGGATTTTTCGGTCCAGCCGCGGAAGTCGTTCGACATAGACGCGTTCATGAAGTCGATAAGGAAGGACGGCAAGGCGCGGGAGGGCCGTGGCGCGCTGGCGAACATTCCGGTTGCGTTCGCGCGGTGCTGCCATCCGGTACCCGGGGTGGAGATTTCGGGCGTTATCCACACGGGCAAGGGGGTGACCATTCATGCGCGGGACTGTTCGTCGCTGGAGCGCATAGCGGATCGCCATCGCATATTCGATCTGTCGTGGGACGACGCGAAGGGCGTGTTGAAGCAGTTTTCGGCCAAGATTTCGGTGATAAGCCGGAATCGCATCGGGGCTTTGAACGAGATTACGGCGGCCATTGCGAAGGACAACGCGAAGATAGAGGATATAAAGATAGTGTCCAAGACGAACGATTATATAGAGTGGATGATATCCATTGCGGTCGACGATTTGGCGCATTTGGACATGATTGTCCGCGATTTGAAGGGTGTAAAGATAATAAATACGGTTTTCAAGGTGTAATTTTCGTTTGCCATATTCGGAAAATTGTCATATAATATGCGCGTAACAGATCATAGGAGAGAGTGTTGTATTAGGAGGGGCCAATGTCCGTTTGTCCGTCGTTCCTGTCCGGTCGTACCGGGGGATCGCTTTTTATTATCGCCGTAGTGGGGCGGAGGACCAATTTGTTCTCGTTGTTCAAGGGGGTTGTTGGAGCGAAGCATGGCAAAGCCGGAAGTTTGGAATCCGATGGGGGCGGAATATGCCGGTTTCATAGGCGGGCGGTTCCGAATTTCCGGCTTTGCCATGCTTCGCCGGGGCATATGGCCGGCAATGTTGCGGCTTTGTTTTTCGCCTTTGCCGTCATGGCGGTTTCTTTTGGCGCGCGCGCGGCCACGAATTACCAGTGCATATCGTGTCCTCCGGGGACGTTCACGACGAACGGGACGGAGTCTTCGTGCGCCACGTGTCCGTCGAATTACTACTGTCCCGGGTCTATGGACAAGCAGTCGTGCGCGCCGGGGTACGTGTCTGTTCCCGGGAGCATGTTTTCAGGCGACTGCAAGGCGCCTGCGCCAAGCGGCCCCACGCCAAGCAACATGAA
>JAITSG010000022.1 GCA_031288035.1 Rickettsiales bacterium
TTCATGTTGCTTGGCGTGGGGCCGCTTGGCGCAGGCGCCTTGCAGTCGCCTGAAAACATGCTCCCGGGAACAGACACGTACCCCGGCGCGCACGACTGCTTGTCCATAGACCCGGGACAATAGTAATTCGACGGACACGACTTGCAGCCAGTCGCCCCAGCATTCGAATAAGTCCCCGGAGGACAGGACAGGCACTGGTATTGCACGGCGGCGACGGCATCGGAAAATGTTCCGATAGCAAAAAGAAAAACCGTGATATATAAATGTCCCATGGCGAGGACGGAGCGGCGGTTGCTTGCAATCATGCTTTCTCTCCCACGCCAGAGAATGTCGGGGAGTTAACAGATCATATACCAGTATGATTCCAGTGGCCTTTAGGGTAAAACCCTTGAACATACGCCAAAGGCTCCCCGATAACAATGCGATCTAGCACGCGTCTGGTATATGGGTCCGTTAAAACCCGCGCCTCTTCCGGCACAATCGCATGATACCCCCTTTCGCCGGTCGTGTAAAGGAAAATTAATGAAACTCGGCGTAGATTTTCTTCGCCAGAGCGCCGCTTATCCCCTCTACGCGGGAGATTTCCTCGACTCTCGCGTTGATTATATTCCTGACCGAGCCGAAATACCTAAGGAGCGCCTTCTTCTTCGCCTCGCCTATGCCCTCTATGGCGTCGAGCTGGCTCGAAACGGCCGATTTCTCGCGCCGCCGCCGGTGCGCGGAAACCGCGAAACGGTGGCTTTCGTCCCGTATGCGCTCTAGAAAAAACAGCAGCGGGTCATTGGGCTCCAGCCGGACCTCCTTCCCCCCGAACATATAGAGCGTCTCGTTCCCCTTGTCGTGGCCCGCGGTCTTGGCAATGCCTATAATAGGAATGTCGAGGCTAAGGCGGGCGAGCGCATGGTGCGCGAACTCCACCTGAATCTTCCCGCCGTCCACGATTACCAGATCGGGCAGCGCGCCCTCGGATATCGCCCTGGCATAGCGGCGGGTCAGGACCTCCTCCATCATCGCGAAATCGTCGCCGCCCCGGACCGTCTTGATGTTATACAGGCGGTAATCGTCCTTCCTGAACCCTTCCGGGCCGGCCACGACCATGGCGCCGACCTTCGACGTCCCGCTTATGTGCGAATTGTCGAACAGGTCTATGCGCGATATGTTTTGCGCCAGCCCGAATATTTCGGCCAGGCGGGCGATGTACTTCCGGCACGCCCCCTCGGCCAAAAGGCGCCGGGCAAGCTTCGCCTCGCCGTTGGCAAGCACCGTGTCCAGCGCCGAGCGCTTGTCCCCGCGCGACGGAACCTCTATCCTCGCGCCGGGAACCGCAAAACCCTCCGGCGGAGCCACGTTCGCCAGGATGAGCTTCGGCACGTCGCGCTCGGCATAAAAAACCTCCAGGAATTCGGACAAAATCTCGGCGTCCGTGGCGGACGGCGGGCTTTTCAGCGCGTACGAGAAATCGCCGTGGATTATCGAATTACGCGAGAACAGAACCTCGATAGCCGCCGCGTCGTCCCGGCGCACAAGGCACACTATGTCAGTGTCGCTTGGAAGCGCGGAGAGCGACGAACGCTTTAGAATCTGGTTCAGGTACTCTATCTGGTTCCTGTAGAAAATCGCGTCCTCGTACTCCTTGGCCCCGGAGGCCTCGTCCATCCTTGCGGCCAGATCCTCGACGAGCGCGTCGCTCTTGCCCTCGAGGAACCGTACCGCGCCGGCGGCGGAGGCGGCGTAGGCGTCCCGCGATATCCTGCCGCAGCACGGGGCGGAGCACTTCTTTATCTGGTAGAGGAGGCACGGCGTCCTGCGGTTCCTGAAAAACGCGTCCGCGCAGGTCCTGAGCTTGAACACGGCCTGGATTATCTTTATGCCCTCGTTCAGGGCGAGGCCGCTCGGGAACGGGCCGAAAAAACGCAGCCGGGAGTTCTTTATCCCCCGGAACTTGCCGAGCCTCGGGAAATCGTCCCTGGATATGGTAAGGAACGGATAGCTCTTGTCGTCGCGCATGATGATGTTGTATTTCGGGCGGAGCTGGTGTATCAAATCCTGCTCCAGTATAAGAGCCTCGTTCTCCGTCAGGGTCTCGACTGCCTTCATGGACGCGGTCTCGGACACCATCTTCGCTATGCGGTCGGAAAGGCGGGCAGGGTCGGTGTAGCTCTTTATCCTGTTCTTCAGATTCTTGGCCTTGCCGACGTACAGGACGCGCCCGTCCGCGCCGAACATGCGGTACACGCCCGGCTTTTCCGGGGCGGCCGCCCAAAACTCCCTGACTATCTCTACGCCCTTGCTCATAATCTCTTGCACTCCGGTAAAAAACATGATATACTATACGCAATGAATTTCAACAGGAGGAAATTATGAAATGCAGACGTGATATTTCCGGCCGCTCCATAGTCGAAATGCTCGGCGTCCTTGCCATCATGGGAATCATAACCGTCATAGGAATCGCCGGGTACCAAAAGGCCGTGGCCGCCCTCAACCGCAGCGGAACCGTGTCGGACGTCGCCGAACTGGCCCAAGAGGTGCGCTCGCTCTATTCCGGGCACAGCTTCGTAGATTCCAACCTCCAGGCCAACGTCATAGGCGTCAGAGGCATGACCGGCGAAACCATACCGAATCGCTTCGGCGGATATTACGAGCTAGGGCTGGCCGGAACCCCGATAAACGGCGACGGAGTCCAGCAAAGCGCGTTCTTCAAGATAACCATAACCCACCTGCCGCAGACGGACTGCATCTTCCTGTCGACCCAGAACTGGCCGGACGTCAGGGACAGGGACGGAAAGGACAACGGCGGCCGCGCGATAATAGGCGACGGCACCGGCGCGTCCGGCACATGCCAGACCGGCGCGGACAACAAGATTACCCTGGTGTACCAGGCCTGATTTTACAGATATGCCGAATTGCCCGGGGCGCGCCACGGGCTTTTTTTATCGGTTTAACATTTTTTGTTGACACATATCTTTGTTATGTCTATTATAAAAACAAACGCGGCGAAAAGACGGCCAAATGTCCGGGCGGAGATCCGGTTACGCGCGCGAAACAAGGCAAACATGCAACAGGCAGGAAATAAAATGCGTGAAAATACGAACATGCCGCAGGACGGGCGGAAATTCGTCCCTATGGATCCGAAAACGATTCCGTCCGAATCGGCCGCGCCGACGGGCGACGACCTAAACGCCGCTCCGGGGCCGGCGAGTTCCGACAATGCGATATCCGAGGAACCGCAGCCGTACTCTTTGGTCCGGCCGAAGAAAAACGACTCCCCCTACGTCGACCTGACGCCAGCCATGCATCGCGCGGGCATAGCCATAATCGCCGTGCTGCTGCTGTCTTTCATCCATACGTGCTATTCGGAGGCCGAGTATAAGCGCAGCGAGCGCGAAACCCAAAAAAAACATCCGCCAGAATCCGAACAGCGCGCGGCGGACGAAACTCGCCAGGAATATTACAAATTCGAGTCCCTTATATTCGAATCCGGCGGGCGATAGGGCGGGGCGCACTATCGGGAAACTTTGGAAACGTCGGCCTTCTGAAGCAAATCGTACACAAGCTGCCGCTCGAACAGCAGCTTGTCCTGTAGGAGCTGCTCCATCTTTGCATGCCAGTCCGCATGCGAATCTTCGCCGGATCTCATAAGTTCGTCTATTTTACATTTTGTGCAAGCCAGAAGCTCTACCCAAGTCAGTCCTACGTCCATAACTCCAACCTCGCGCCACCCCGTATATAGGATACCTGCCGGTCAGGGCTGTGACTTCGCCCTTCACGGTCTCTGCCTCGGGTGTGCTAAGAGAGTGGTTTTTTTCGTAATCTCGGATTATGCGCGCGATAAGGCCGCCCACGGCGCGCATGTCGTCCTCCATGAACCCGCGCGTGGTCACGGCAGGGCTGCCGAGCCTTATGCCGCTCGTCATGCTGGGCGGAAGCGGATCGCCCGGCACGGCGTTGCAGTTGCACGTGATGCCCACGGCGTCGAGCGCGTCGGCGATCTCCTTTCCGCTGACCGCGGGAGCCTTCCCGTCCGCCGGGCGGAGATCCAGGAGGATAAGGTGCGTGTCCGTGCCGCCGGAAACAAGCCTGAAGCCGTTCTTCGTCAGCTCGTCGCCTAGGGCCTTTATGTTCCTTACAACCTGCAGGGCGTAGTCCTTCCAGTCGGGCAGCAGGTTTTCGCCGAGCGCCACGGCCTTGGCCGCGATAACATGCTCCAGGGGCCCTCCCTGTATGCCGGGAAACACGGCCTTGTCTATCTTCGCCGCCAGCTTCTCGTCGTTGGTGAGTATCATGCCGCCCCGCGGACCGCGCAAGGTCTTGTGCGTGGTGGTGGTCACCACGTCCGCTATGCCGATCGGCGATGGTATTATCCCCGCCGCCACCAGGCCCGCAAAATGCGCCATGTCGACCATAAGGCGCGCACCGACCTGATCCGCAATCTTGCGGAACCTCTCGAAATCTATCAGCCGCGGATAGGCCGAGCCGCCCGCGATTATTATCTTCGGCCCCGCCTCGGTCGCAAGCTTTTCCGCGGCGGCGTAGTCGATCAACCCGTCCTCGTCCACGCCGTACTGCACGGATTTGAACCATTTGCCGGAAAGCGTCGGCCTGGCCCCGTGGGTCAGGTGCCCGCCGGCGTCGAGGCTCATCCCCATAATAGTATCCCCGGCCTTGGCCAGCGCGAACTGCACCGCGGTGTTGGCCTGGGCCCCGGAATGCGGCTGGACGTTCGCAAACCTTGCGCCGAAAAGCTTCTTCGCGCGTTCTATGCACAGGGTCTCGACCTCGTCTATATGCTCGTTCCCGCCGTAATAGCGATGGCCGGGATAGCCCTCGGAATACTTGTTGGTGAGCACCGAGCCCATCGCCTCCATTACCGCGGGAGAGACTATGTTCTCGGACGCGATAAGCTCTATGTTGCGCTTCTGCCGGGCGAGCTCGCGCCCGATCATCCCGAACACATCCTTGTCTGATTCCGCCAGGAGGCGGCCGAATATTCCCTGCATGTCAAGCTCCTTTCCTAAAACCATGGTAATTTTTTAAATAGATCTTTATGTCTTTTGTCTGCCTGCCATAATCGCTATCTTGGCGAATATGGCCGCGAATACGATAGAGCCAACACATCCGATAACCCCAATGGCGCCAAACAGCCCGCGGAGAGCCGGCCCCGATATAAGATAGTTCCCTCTCATAGGCTCCTGCGCTTCAGTAATCATATACACGCCTAACCAGCATTGGAAAATCAAGCGAGATGCGATCACCAGCTTTTGTATTATTCTTTCCCTTTTTGCTATTCTTTCCGATCTTTCCGAGCCCATTTGGAAAATCAAGCGAAATGCGATCACCAGCCTTTGTGTTATTCTTGCCCTTTTTGCTATTCTTTCCGAGTCCATACGAAAACTATATCCGCAACGGCAAATTTATCAAGTAATTTGTGTCGGGGCCATTAAAGAAAAAGCTCAAGAATCCGGAATGTATCTTTTTAAGCCTGTTTTGCCTCGATCGTATTTCAACGCAGTCCTTTATAGCCAGGCGTTTTTCGTATATCTTCCATAGATACTTTTCTTACACGGACAGACGCGTCCCCACGCAAATATAGTTTTACCAAGCGGTGCAGTCCGTCAAGCAATGTCCAACAGCCGGTCTTCGGATTCTTGAGTATATCCAACGGATACGAAATATCCGCGTTTTCAATCCTCTCTTTATGACGCTCGTATTTATCCAAATCGCCGATAACTTCCGACGGCTTCAAATCATACCGGCCGCTGTCCGTTCGCCAAAACGGAATATCGAAATGCCAAAGCAGTTCGCTTATATCCATCCGTTCGATTGGAATATCCAAATCCCATACTTCAGATTCTTCCCAATGAAAGGGAAAACCGACTTTTTCAATAATGTCCGGCAATTTATTCATATTCTGCACCGGCTATTGCACCAACTGCCCCGTGCTCTCGGCCCTATAGACCAGCTGCACGAACAGGCCGAGGATAAGCGCGGAGGCCGCCGCGGCCCTCTGCTCGCCCGCAGGCACGGCGTACAGCGCGAAAAACAGCGCGCCGTTCAGCCAATATAGCGCGCGGCGGACGAAATTAAACATCCTTTTTCTCCAGCGGGACTATCGCCGGCAGCGTCTTGCCCTCCAGCCATTCCAAAAACGCCCCCCCGGCGGTCGAAATATACGTAAAGCCGCCCCCGCGCCCGGCCTTGTTTATCGCGGAAACCGTGTCCCCGCCGCCGGCTATGCTCATAAGCTTGCCCGCTTCTGTCAGGTCGGCGATATGCTCCACTATCGCGTCGGTGCCGACGTCGAACGGAGGAACCTCGAACGCGCCCAGGGGGCCGTTCATAAGCACGGTCTTGGCCTTTGCGATCGCCGCCTTGAACATGCCTATTGTTTCGCCGCCTATATCCAATATCATGTCGTCCGGCGCGATCCCGTCCAGCTTCACCACGCGGGAGACCGCGCCGGGCCTGAGCTCCTTGGCCACGCGGGCGTCGACAGGCAGCAGGATTTCGCACCCCGCGGCGGCGGCCTTCGCCAGTATCCTGCCCGCCGTGTCCGCCATGTCCGGCTCGGCCAGGGACGCACCGATGTCATGGCCACGGGCCAGCAGGAAGGTGTTGGCCATGGCGCCGCCGATTATCATGGCGTCGACGCGCGCGACTATGTTTCCCAGCAGGGCTATCTTGGTCGAGACCTTGGATCCGGCGACTATCGCCACGGCGGGGCGCGCGGGGTTCTCTAGAGCCGCGGAGAGCGCGTCGACCTCCTCGGCCATCAACAACCCGGCGTACGAATCGAGGAACCTGGTTATCCCCTCTGTCGAGGCGTGGGCGCGGTGCGCCGCCGAAAACGCGTCGTTTACGTATACATCCCCCAGCTTGGCCAGCTCCGCGGCGAAGGCGGGGTCGTTCCTCTCTTCCTCCGGATAGAACCGCACGTTTTCAAGCAAAATTATATCGCCGTCCCCCATATCCGCAACCGCGGCCTCGACCTCCGGCCCCTTGGCGTCCGGGACGAAGCTTACGTGCCGCCCGATCGCCTTCGCCAGCGCGGGGGCCAGCATCCGCGTCGAAAATTCCATATCCCTGCCCTTAGGCCGGCCGTAATGCGTGAGCACTATCACCTTCGCGCCCATGTCGGACAGCCTTTTCGCAGTGGGGGCGAAGCGGCGGATGCGCGAATCGTCCGATATCCGCCCGCCCTCGACCGGGACGTTCAGGTCGGCGCGCACCAGCACCCTTTTCCCCCTCACGCCATTCATGTCGCCAATAGCCTTAAGCATCATCTCCCATCCTTCCCCTTTGATTCGCCATAACGGTATCATTTTTTGTTTGCTTTTCAATCTT
>JAITSG010000031.1 GCA_031288035.1 Rickettsiales bacterium
TCGACCTTCGGGTACCTGGATCCGCGGTATATGTCGCGGCGGAAGGTCGTTATGGTGAATTCCTTGAAGCGCACGTCGCCGAACCGCCCTATCGGCGCTCCGCCGAGCGCTGCCGACACGCGCTCTGGAAGGAGGGGCGTGGCGAAGTCCGCGTCCGCAGCCTCCCGCCCGAGGGCAAGGTCCCGAACCGCGCCGCCGGCCATATAGGCGGGGCGCACGCGGTCGAAAACCTCCCGGACGCCGGCGCGGGCCGTGAAATTATGCGTTGAACTCATTGCGTTTTCATTATATCATACTAAGGGATGAGAGTGCAAACAATTCCATTGGTCGCCGCCGTGTTTTTCGCGGGCGGGCTGGGCGCCGCCAGGTACGACGAGAAGAATCTCAGGCGCGTGCGGGCCGAGATAGAGGGCAAGCGCCGCGCCATGGATAGGTTGAAGGCGCAGAGCAGGAAGCTCGACTCCGAGATAAGGGACACGCAGGGCAAGCTGGTTGCCATCGGCGCGAACATCCGCCAGTACGAGCGGCGCCTCGGCCAGTACGACCGGGATCTCGCGAATCTGCGTTCGCAGGAGGCCGCGCTTTCGGAAAAGCTTTCCGGCGGAAAGCGCCGCATGGCGGAGATAGTCGCCGTATTCGAGAACATGTCGCGCGTCCCGTCCGGCTTCGTGCTTTTCGGCGGCCGCCGCGCCGAGCGCCTGATGCAGAGCTCGCTTTTGCTGAGGTCCATAGCGGGCCAGCTGGACAGGACCGGCAAGGGGTATGTCGAGGACCTCGCCGCGCTCAAGTCCACGAAGGAGCAGATAGTCGCGGCCAAGAAGAACATAGGCCTCACCAATTCCAAGGTCCGGGCCGAGCGCGAGAAGATATCCGCCCTTGTGCGGTCGAAAAAGGGCGCGTATGCAAAGATGAGCCGCGAGAACAGGAAGATGCAGGACGACATAGCCAGGCTTGTCGCGCAAAGCAGGACGATAGAGGAGTTCATAAGGAAGAGCGAGAAGCTTGGGGGCCTGGCCGGGAAAAGCCGGGTGTTCACCGGGCGCGTGCCTCTTCCGGTCGATGGCGGGATAGCGACGTATTTCGGCGACGCGCGCGTTGCCGGCGTGAAGTCCAAGGGCTTGTACCTGAAGCCGCGCGCCGGGGCCCAGGTCGTGGCGCCGGCCGATTCGGACGTGGTTTTTGCGGGAAGCTTTTCGGGGTACAGGAATCTTCTGATACTGCGTTCCATCGGGGACTACTACCTGGTGATCGGCGGCATGGACGAGGTGTACGCCGCGACGGGCCAGGCCCTGGCCGCGGGCGAGCCCATAGGCACTGTCGGGAGCGGCGAGCTGTATGTCGAGGTTCGCGAGAACGCGCGCCCGATAAATCCGGCGAGGTATTTCAAGATATAAAGATATGGGAAGGCCGGCCATGTGCGGCGCTTGCGGCTGCCTCTGGCCGCGCGCCTTCCCAGCCATGGCACAATGCGGCGGGCATGGCGTTGGCGCGCTTTCATGCGGGCATTCTGCTGCGCGACGCGCGCGCGGGCGCCGTTGCGAGAATAAAATTTGACTTCGGCGGATTCTGTGGTAGAATTGGACGATAAGATACTGTGCGATAGAACAAGGAGTTTTGATGAGCAAGAACCGCATACTGATAACATTGTCGCTTGTCCTTTTCGCGGCGGCGGCCGGCACGTATTTCGTTTCGACCTCCGTGGGCACGCGGGCGAAGGAGGCCGCGGGCGCCTCCGCGCCGAAGGACGACGACGTTTATAGGCAGCTCGAGCTTTTCGGCCGCGCGCTCGAGGTCACGAAGTCGGAATATGTGGACGAGGTTTCGAACAGGCAGCTTATCGAGGCCGCGATACAGGGCATGGTTTCCAAGCTGGATCCGCATTCGGACTTCCTCAACGCCGAGGACAGCTCCGCGCTCGACGAGCAGACCACCGGGGAGTTCGGCGGCCTCGGGATAGAGGTTACGATGGACAGGGGCGTGGTGAAGGTCATATCGCCCATGGACGACACTCCGGCGGACAAGGCGGGGATTCTGCCCGGCGATCTCATAACGCACATAGACGGCGTGCAGATACAGGGCCTCACGCTTTCCGAGGCTATAAAGAAGATGAAGGGCAAGCCCGGGACCTCCGTCGCGCTCAAGGTATTCCGCGAGGGCAAGGAGCCGTTCGACCTGAGCATAGTGCGCGACGTGATAAGGACGAACCCGGTGAAGTTCCGCATGAAGGACGGGAACGTCGGCTACATCCGGCTCTCCACGTTCAACAGGCATTCGTACGAGGAGCTCGAAAGCGCGATAAAGAACCTCGGCCGCCAGAATCCCGAGATAATCGGGTACATACTCGACCTGCGCAACAACACGGGCGGCCTTTTGCACCAGGCGTACCAGATCGCCGACGCGTTCATAGGCCAGGGCGAGATAGTGTCCGTCATAGGCCGGCATGAGAAGAGCAACAAGGTCTATTTTGCGACCGAGGGGGACTTGATAAAGGACAAGCCGATGGTGGTCATAATCAACGGCGCCTCGGCCTCGGCCTCCGAGATTGTGGCCGGCGCGCTCAAGGACCACCGCCGCGCGGTGGTTGTGGGGACTAAGAGCTACGGCAAGGGCTCGGTCCAGACGGTGATACAGCTCGGCTCGGATTCTGCGCTCAAGATAACGACCGCGCGCTATTACACGCCCAGCGGCCGTTCGATACAGGCCGAGGGGATAGAGCCGGACATAGTGGTCAACCGCGCCAAGGTCGAGGAGATAAAGGAGGAGCGCATGTTCGCCGAGGACACGCTGGCCGGCGCGCTTAAGAACGACACGAAGCCTACGGACAAGAAGGGCGCGCGCGAAAAGCGCGACGCGGAGATAGAGGAGCGCGACAAGGACGATTATCAGCTCGGCCGCGCGATAGACATAGTGAAGGGCCTGGCCATATACGAGAAGAAGAATTCGTCCGTGCCGAAGGTGAAGAAGGACGAACCCAAGGGCGCCAAGGGCGTGAAGAAGCCGGCGAAATAATCCGGAGGCGTGCGCGGCGTTTTCTCGCCGATAAGGACTCGCGAAAATCCCTGCGGCCCGCGCGGCGGACCTTTACAGATAAAAAGGACTCGTCCGAACAACCGGGCTCTGCCTGGTTTTCGGACTCCGAATTCCAGTCGAAAAAGAGCAAAGCCGTTAGGCGAGCGCGACTTTTTCGATTGATGCTGATGGAGGAGAGGTGGCGATTCTGGAACTATAAAAACAGGACTTGCAAGAATTCGACGGCTTATACGGCGGACCTTTACAGATAAAAAGGACTCGTCCGAACAACCGGGCTCTGCCTGGTTATTCGGACTCCGAATTCCAGTCGGAAAAGAGCAAAGCCGTTAGGCGAGCGCGACTTTTCGATTGATGTCTATTGCGCCTTGGGTCCAAGCTCGTCCATCACCCATCTCTTTAGCCCGACATAGTCGCGCTTGCCTGTTTTCAGGAGGGGGAGCTCGTCCGTGTACAGATACGTTTTCGGGACGAACCTCTCCGATATGCCGTGGATTTTCGCATAGTTGGCGACCGCCGCGTGCCCTACTGTCTGGTGCGTGGAGACAAGGACTATTTTCTCGCCCTTCATGTCGTCCGGGACGCTGACCGCGCCTACGTCTAGGTCTTTGTCGTCATTATACGCGTCCTTCACCAGGTCTTCCACGCCGGACAGGGGCACCATTTCTCCGGCAAGCTTGGCGAACCTTTTCACGCGGTCGGTTATGAACACGAATCCGTCGTCGTCCACTTCGACCACGTCGCCGGTTTCGTGCCATCCGTCCGGCGGCGGGATTATTTTTTTCGGGTCGTCCGGGTCTATATAGCCCATCATCACGTTGTCGCCGCGGACATAGAGTTCGCCGCCGTTTGCCAGGCCGTCGAGCTTTTCGAGCCTGTACTCCAGCCCCGGGACGAACTTGCCTATCGATCCTATCCGCACGAACGTGGGCGAGTTGAAGGTCACGACTGGCGATGTTTCGGTCGTGCCGTAGCCCTGGATTATCCGGACGCCGAACTTTTCGTTCCACACGCGCCTCGTGTCCTCGCGCAGGAGCTCGCCGCCGTTTATGCACAGCCTCATGGACGCGAAGTCGTACGGGTGCGCGTATTTGGCGTAGTTCCGCAGGAAGGTGTTGGTCGACGCCATTATCGTGGCGCGGATGTCGTAGCACAGCTCTGGTATCACGCGGTAATGCAGGGGCGTCGGGTACAAGAAGAGCTTCGCCCCGACCAGGAACGGGCACATCGTGCACACGGTCAGCCCGAACGAGTGGAACATGGGAAGGGCGTTGAACCACACGTCGCCCGGTCCGACGCCTATCGTCGCGATTATCTGGGCCACGTTGGAGAGTATGTTATAGTGGCTCAGGGCCACGCCCTTGGGCCTGCTGGTCGAGCCGGAGGTGAACAGTATCACGGCCTTCT
>JAITSG010000033.1 GCA_031288035.1 Rickettsiales bacterium
GGGACGAGGCTTATGGGAGCGTTCCGGGACGACGATTCTCCGTATCCGCAAAGCGCGCAGTACTCCGCCGCGAAGCTCTACCTAATGACGCGATGGGGGTTCGGCCCCGTGGCGTGGAGCATGTCGTTCGACGGGCAGTACACGAGGGACGAGCTGTTCTCGACCGAGGCGTTCTATATCGGCGGCGAGGCTTCCGTGCGCGGGTTTAAGCAGGACGGAGCCCAGGGCGACAGCGGACTGGCCGTAAGGAACGATTTGAGTTTCGACCTGCAGCGCCTGTCCGGAAGCGGAAACCGGTGGCTCGGAGCATTCACGCCGGGTATATTTTTCGACTACGGCCGCGTGTTCCCCAGCGCGGAGCTTGCCCTCGACCGCCCCGCCCTGACAGAGCGCGACGTGGCGGTAAAGACCCTCGCCGGTGCCGGAGTGAAGCTCGCCTTCAACTACGGCATATACGAGGCCTCCGCGACCTATGCCCGCGTCCTCGACCGTGAGGAATGGATGGATGAACGCGGCGCGTTCTATTTTTACGCCGGTATCAGGGGAGGGTTCTAGCGTGTGGCCTAGGCATGGCGGCGAAACGACTTGGCTGTTGAAGTTTTCCTAGCCCGTGTATATTATGGAGTGTAATACATGGGCAAGGAGCGGCGATGGATGAAGATAGGATAGCGGTATTGGACAGGGCTAGGGCCTTGTGGGGTGAGGAAAGCCAGGTTATGCTGGCCTTGGAGGAAATGGCCGAGCTTTCCAAGGAGCTTCTCAAGAACGTCAACAGGAATAGGGACAACGTAAGGGAAATCGCCGCCGAGATTGCCGATGTTTATGTGGTTTTGGAGGAATTGAAGCGCGTCTATGCGATTTCCGACGGAGAGATATCGGAGCTTATCAAGGAAAAGATAGACAGGCTGGACAGGAAGCTGCGTTCGCTCGGGGGCTGACTGCCGCACCGCCGCTGGGCCAGCCATCGGATTTCAAGCGGTCTGCCCATATGCCAGGGCAGTAAATGAAAGGCCCCGTACGGGGCCTTTTGTATTCCTATCCTCTCTATTCCTTCTTGTGGTCTTCGCCATCCTTGTCGTGCGGCTTCATCTCTATCCCGCAATCCTCGAACGCCTTTTTCATGCATTCGCGGTTGGCTTCCATCTCTTCCCTGTCGGGCTTCTCGCCCTCTGCGGGCCTGCTCGGCTTGGGACAGGCCGCCTTTTCGACGCAGGCCCTTTGTTCCTCGGTAAGGTTTTCCATATGGCGGCCGCCTTTCGGCCCGGGTCCGCCTTCGCCTGGTTTCGGCCCCTTTGCGGACACGGCCGCGGATATGGCCAGCATAACCGCAAGTACGATGGATCTGTTCATGGTTTTCTCCTTTTTCTTGGTTTATCGGATTGCCTTGTATCGGAGCACGATCTCTTGTTTCCAGCGTCGCCATTATAGCACGTTCCGGATGGAATGGAAATAAAAAAGCGGCCCCTGGGCCGCCTTGGGATATTCGCTATTTCTTATCCGACGGCTTTTTCGGCGCCATCTTGACCACTATGGATTTCTTCACCACGGGTTTTAGGGCCGCGGCCTTTTTTAGGAGAGCCGGCCGGGGCGTGATGTTTTTGGAGGCCGGATTGGCCGCTGGTTTTTTCAGGGCCGGCTTCTTTGCGGCGGTCTTTTGGGTTGCCGGTTTTTTTGCCGCGGCTTTTACGGTCGGAGCCTTTTTGGCTGGCTGCCTCCCGGGCGCGGGCGCGGCCTTCTTTTTGGCCGGTTTCGGGGTAGGCTTTTTTTTGACGCCGAAGGCCGCCTCTACGTCCTCCCTGGTAGTTTTGGGCCCCGCGGGCTTCGCGACTATAAAGACCGCGCGCCTCGCCACCGCCGGCGCGCCGCATTCTTTTTTCGTGCACACGGGCTTCATGTGGGCCAGTTCATAACGCCTTTCGGCCTCGTTCCAGATTTCTGCGTCGCGGCCGTCCGGGCATCCCTCGTCCAGCCAGATATAATATGCGGCTGTTCTGATATATTCGTTTTTGTTGTGCATTTTTCTCCTCCTATGCCGGGGATTTTACCACCCTTTCCCGCAAAGTCCATAAGAAATTTTTCACACTTGATATTTTCCGCGCGCCTGTTATAATCTGTGCGAAAAAAGAGGTGCCCGATGGAAACCAAGGACAAGCAGGAGCTTTTGAACAACCTTACGAAAGTCAACCCGGTATTTGCCGGCGCGGCCAAGGGGCACACCGTCGTGTCCAAGAGCGACGGCAAGCAGCTTATCGTCGGGCGCAGCATAAAGCTCAACGGCGAAATCGACGTGTGCGAGAGCCTGGTGGTCGAGGGCACGCTGGAGGCCAACCTGTCCAGCGCGAAGTGCCTTGACATAGTGGGCGGCGGCCGTTTCTCGGGCTCGGCCCAGGTGGACGAGGCCCACGTTTCCGGAACGTTCGACGGCGAGCTTGTCGTCAACGGCGTGCTTTATGTATATGAAACAGGCGTTGTGTCCGGCAAGATAAGCTACATCTCGCTGATAGTCGAGAAGGGCGGCGTGTTGAGGGGGACGCTGAAGAACATAACCGCCGCGAAATGACTTATGCCGGTTTAGCTCAGCGGTAGAGCAACCGCTTCGTAAGCGGTAGGCCGTCTGTTCAAATCAGACAACCGGCACCATCCAAAAGCCGCAGGAAACCTAGGCTTTTTAAGGTTTTCTATTCGGAATCGAAAGTGCAAAAAAGTGCTAAAAAATGCAAGAACAAATGAGGAATCGTGCACAAAACTTACACAAAGGCTTCGTCCATGGCTTTTGCTTCTTCTTCGGCAATGAGATGAGCATACTTCGTCGTGGTTTTTATATCGGCATGTCCCAGTACTTTTTGGACTAGCCGGAGGTCCTTCGTAGCCTTGTGAAGCCACGTCGCAGTGGTATGGCGCATAGTATGGAATGTGAATGTCTTGGCGGCGACGCCTGCCCGGCGTAGGGTGCCGTTCCAGGAGGTTTTGATGTCCTTTATTGGACGCCCCCGGTATGAGAACACGAACTCGCCCGTGCGCGGGAGGTCCGCGAGCAGTTTTCCGAGTTTTGGTATCATGTGTATATTGTGGTTTTTAGCGCAGGTTGCAAATGGCGTGGTCAAGAGAATGCGCTTGACTTTTAGACAGAAATGTGGTATAAGTCAATTAACGAATATTCTTTACATTCTGTAGAAATATTCATACTCTTGAATAAGAAACGCCCACTAACCGCCCACTATTGATTACCTGCTGTTTTTGTGGTACAATGTAAAAGGGGAGATTGGATATGGATGATAGAAAACTTATAGCAGAAATGCAAAAACATTTGAAAAAGATAGGTCTGCTTGAACGGCTTAATGAGCAAAGCCGTGAGCCTAGAGATGATATTACCCCTCCGTCGAAGTACAAAGATTTAAGGGATTATGCTGATACGTTTAGAGGAACTGGTTCTTTTGTGATTACTGGAAACAGATATGCCTAATCAGAGGGATATAATCAGTGAAATCGAAAAATATTCTTCAGATCATTCTCCGCTGGATTTCGTCCGCAGAAAGTATTTGAATGAACTAAATGATTTCGTTAATGTTGGTAAAGAAGAAAAAGATAAGCGTGATACTATTATTTACGCATCTTCTTATTTGTCTGATAATGTGCAGAGTAGTCCATCAATATCTATAATAAAAGAGGATATAAGGCTTCTGATGGCTGTGATGCAAGGTTTGAAGAAGAAAAACCTCGATATATTGCTGCATAGTCCCGGAGGAACATTAGAAGCTACAGAGCAGATTGTAAATTATTTACGTGGCCGATATAAAAACATTAGGGTCATTGTACCAATGAGCGCTATGTCTGCCGCAACAATGTTAGCGTGTGCTGCCGACGAAATAATTATAACGAAACACGGTTCTCTAGGGCCTATTGATCCACAATATAACGGTATTTCCGTAAAGACTATAATTAGCGAATTTGAGCTAGCCGAGAAAAACGTGATTGCCAATCCGAATGCTGCTGCATTATGGTTGGAAAGAATAAGACATTATCCCAGCTATATAGAATGTCAGGGGGTATTAAACGCTTCTCAAAATAGGGTTAGCGAATGGTTGACAAAATATATGCAATTGCCTGCAAAAACGGCTGAAAATATATCGAAATGGTTGGCTAATGCAGATGAGCATGGGTTGCATGGCCGCCCGATTTGTTTTGAAGAGCTTAAGAGCCACGGTCTTAAGGTTTCCTTATTGGAGGACAACCAAGAATTCCAAGAGAAAGTTTTACCTGTCTTTCATGCTATGATGGCTACTTTTGACAATGCTCCTTGTGTTAAAATTGTTGAAAACCAAAATGGCATAGGAAGATATTTGAAGCAGTAATAGTCAATTGATAACTTTTTTACCGCCTCCCCACCGGGGAGGTTTTTTTAATGGGAAAACATGAACGAATACCAGACATTGAAATCCGCCGGGTTCTCGGAGGGCGAGATAGCGGCCTTCATGCGGCCGCGCCTTATCGACGGCGGATTCTCGGACATGGAGGTGAACCAATATTTCCAAGACCAGTCCGGGAAGCGCCCCGTGTCCGTCATGGGATCGGAACAGTCCGAGGACATAAAGGAGATAGCAAACGCGTGCCGGGCGGAAATAGATGCGGCCGCGAGCGAGGGCGTGGATCTAGACTGGGAAGACGCGCTCAAGCTCGGCTGGCAGAACTCGGTCGCCGGAATGGTGAAGCGAGGGAAGCTCCCGGACGAATACCTTTCCGACAACGCCGGGAGCCTTAACGTCTTCGAGAGGACGCTTTCCGGCATAGCGGGCCTTGTCGCGGATACTCCGGTTTTCCTCGCGGGCGGAAAAGCGGGCGCGGCAGGCGGCGCGGCGGCAGGAGCCGCGGCCGGGTCGGTCATACCCGGAGTAGGCACCGCGGCGGGCGCGGCCGGAGGCGCCCTCGTCGGAGGCGGCGCGGGGGCCTTCGGGTTCCATGCGGCGGCGAGGCAGATACTTGTCGACGCATACCAGCGCGGCGAGGTTGCGACCGCGGAGGAATTGTGGGAAAGGGTGAAAAGCGCGGCTGGGGCCGGGGGGAAGGCGGCGGCTGTAGGCGCCCTGATGGGGCCGGTCGGGAAAGCGGCGGGAGCAGTTTCCTCCGTTGCCGGGCTCGGCGCCAAGGGGGCGACGCTCGTAGAGACGGCCGCGCAGGTCGGGACAATGGCGACGGCGGGCCCGGTCATTGCCGAGGGGCGCATGCCGACACAGCAGGATTTCATAGACAGCGCGTTCATGGTGCTCGGCCTTAAGGGCGCGAAGATGCTTACCCAGAAGACCGTCAATGTGGTCAAGAACACCGTGTTGCCGAAGCTCATGAAGGAATACGTGAAGACCGGGCAGGTGCCGCAGGAAATCATGTCCGAGGTTGTAAAAGACCCCGTGAAGGCCGCGAACCTGCTCTCGAAGAACAAGGATATAGACGGGCGCCAGGTACAGGAGAGATGGGACATAAGGAGGGAATACAGGGACGTCAAGGCGAGTCCGACCGGCGGGGACGCGTACAAGGTACTGGTCGAGATGAGGCCGGAAGAGATGAAGCGCATGCTCGTTCAAAAGGGCGCGGCGATAAGGAACGCCGACGGCGATCTGATCGTAGAGGGGAGGCAACTGTTGCGGGAAACCGGGACAAAAAGCAACTTCGGTTTCACAAAGATTATATTCAAGCACGGGATAGGCGAGAAGGATGCGATGAAACTCCCGGAGTTTATCAGGAAGTACGCTCCGGTCGAGGATACAAAGCAACAGCAAGTATGGCGTGTGCCGATAAACGAAAAAGAACACTATACGATAGTGTTCAATAAAGGGAAGTTATCTGAACCGGGTTCAACTCCCACCAGCTTGCTCCAAATGGGCGATACACAACAGCCGGGTACAACTCCTGCGCCATCGGTTGCCGGTTCGGTTTCCAGTATAGCAGAAACCGGTAAAAATGTCAATGAAAATTACCTTGTGAGCATGTACCGGGAGCCAAACGCTGGGAGTATCCCGCTCTCCGCGCCCAAGGCCCGGGGGACTACGCCGGCCGAGCAGGAGATAAATTCCCGGATAAGCTTCGACGCCGCGCCCAAGAGGACTCCGAAGACCATATTCACGGAGCTTAAGAACAAATTCCTGACCGCCATGGTGGACAGGCTGCGCCCCCTCGAAATAGCGGTCGAGAAAAGCGGGGAAAAGCCTTCGATAGAGAACGACCCCTACAAGCTCGCCAGAATGTACGAGGGCGTGTCGGGCAAGGGCGATCACTTCCTGGAGCGCGCGACGTTCGATTTCAAGACCGGAAAGAACAACGGCAGGTCGTTCAAGTCCATAATAGGCTCGGTCAAGAACGTGGACGAGTTCAGGAGCTATCTGGTGGCCAGGCGCGCCGTGGAGCTGTCCGCCCGCAGTATCAGGACCGGCGTGCCCGAAGCGTCCGCAAAGGCGGTGGTCCTTGAGTTGGAGGGGAAATACGCCGCCGCGGCCGCGGAGATATACGCATACCAGGACAGGGTGTTGAAATACGCCGTGGATTCGGGGCGAATTTCGCAAGAGACATACCAGGCCATAAAGGCGAACAACAAATACTATGTCCCGTTCCAGCGGGAGATGGACGGCCCTGGCGGCATATTCGCGGGCGGCGGCAGGAATTTCAAGTCGAAATCTCCGGTCAGGGCCATAGAGGGCTCGGAGCGGCCCATAATAGACCCGTTCGAAAGCATTATAAAAAACACCTACGACATACTGGCCAGCGTGGAAAAGAACGAAGTCGCCAGGGCCTTGGCCGACCTGGCGGGCAAGCCGGGCATGGAAGGCGTGATAGAAAAGAGCAACGTATCCTTCCGGGGCCAGAAGGTAAGCAAGTCCCAGCTTAAAAGCAAGGGGATAGACATAGACGACGATTTCCTGGACGTGAAGACGCCAAGTCCGATAAACGAAAAGAACCAGATAGTCGCGTATAGGAACGGCGCGAGGGAAATCTACAAGGTCGACCCGGCCATAGCCAAGATAATAAACGGACTGGGGCCAAGCAGCATGGGCTGGGTGGAAAGGGTGCTGAGCCTTCCCGCGCGGACGCTCCGCGCCGGAGCCACGCTGACCCCGGATTTCTGGGTCAAGAACATGGCCAGGGACATGCTGCAGGCGTTCATAGTTTCGAAGGGGTCGTTCAAGCCCGGGCTGGATACGGCAAAGGGGTTGAAAAGCTCCGTAGCCAAAGACGACGCGTACTGGAATTGGAAGAAGTCCGGGGGAAGCGGCTCGTCCATGGTAAGCGTGGACAGGAAAAACCTTCAGAAGCAATTCAAGGCCCTGAACGAAACCGGCTATTCGGGCAAGGTTTGGAACATAGTCAGGCACCCCATGGAGCTTTTGCGGCTCGGCTCCGAGATAGGCGAGGAGGCGACAAGGCTCGGGATATTCAAAAAGCGCGGCGCGGTCGCGGGCACGAGGGGCGCCCTCCTGGAAGCCGGGATGGAAAGCCGGGACATAACGCTCGATTTCGCCCGCGCTGGCTCGGCCGCGAAATTCATCAACTCCTATATCCCTTTCTTCAACGCCGGGATACAGGGCACGGCGCAGTTCGCCAGGGCCATCAGGACGCGCCCGGCGGCGACGGCCTTGACCATAGCCGGGGCGATTGTGGTGCCGTCCATATACAACGCCGTGGCCAATTACGGCGACAAGGACATAGAGGAGGTGCCCCAGGCACAGAAGAACACCATGTGGGTGTTCAAGGCCGGGGACGTGATATACAGGCTGCCCAAGCCCCAGCAATACGGGTTTATAGGGACAATCGTCGAAAGGATGACCACCGCGGCCCTGGACGGCATGTCCGGCAGGGACAGGGACGGCCTTTTCGACGGATTATTCAAAGCCGCGATGAACGAGTTCCAGATAAATTTCGTTCCGCAGATGGCAGTCCCATTCGTCGAGAGATACGCGAACAAGACGCTTTTCAACGACCGCCCGATAATACCCTACGACCGGGAGGACGCCCTGCCGGAATACCAGTACACGACCTCCACGAACGAGCTTACCAAGGCGATAAGCGCCAAGATAGCGGACTGGGTCGAGAGGGAGGACGGCACCGGAAGGGGCGCCACTTTCTCCCCGGCAGTAGCCGAAAACTTCGTCAGGGAGTGGACGGGTGCCCTGGGGCAGTATATGCTCGACCTCGCGGACTACGCCGCCAGGAAGGCCGGAATAGTCGACGATCCGGTAAAGCCCGAGAAGGGAATAGAGGACAGGCCGTTCGTACGGGCGTTCATGATACGCCATCCGTCCAGGAGCGCGGAGTCGCTCAGCAAATTCTACGAACACTCGAAAGAGCTGGACCAATACCTGAAATCGTTCGGCATAGCCAAAAGCGAGCTGGACGCGGGCGCCATGGGCAACCTGGCCATATTCCAGGCGTACAAGGTCGTGGACGGGATAAAGCAGACCATATCAGGGGTGTCGAGGGTGATAAGGACAATCGAAAACCTGCCCGACATGTCTTCGGATGACAAGCGGGAGAACATAGACGCGCTTACCCTGAAGATGATAGACGCGGCCCGGTTCGGCCTTGAAACGATAAAGGGTATAAAGAAACAGGTCGGGGAGATCAGGAGGCGGCGGAAAGAGGAGCCCTGGCTCGCGCCCGCTCCCGCGCCCGAGCAGCGGAAAATCACCATAGGAGAATATAGATGACGGAGATAACTTCCATAGGCCCGAACAGCGGGTTTTCGCAGATAGCCACGACGGGCGGCGAAACAGTGATGGATTTCACCTTTCCGATTTTCGACGAGGATTATATCCGCGTCTCGCGGACGGACAAGGACGGGAACGAGACTATCCTTTCCCTCGGCGACGACTATACCGTGCAGGGGGTCGGGAATGAAAGCGGGGGCACCATAACGCTTGTGAATCCCGCGCTTCCGGGAGAAATATACACCATGCTCCTAAACGTCCCGGCGGAGCGTGAGACCGATTTCCAGCAGGCCGGGGACTTTTTCGCGAGGGATTTGAACCGCGAGCTGGATATCATAACGCAACGCGACCAGCAGCTGAACCGGGACAGCAAGAATGTCATACGGTTCCCGGACGCCGACCTGAACGCCCCGAATTCATCCGTTATACCGGGCAGGAAGGCGAGGAAATACAAGGTGCTGAATTTCGACGGGAACGGAAACCTCGCGGTAAACGTAGACGTCAGGAATATAGCCGATATCGACGAGGCCGTAAAGGAATCGAAGGAAGCGGCGCAGGAAGCGACCGGAGCCGCCGCAGCAGCGGAAGCGGCCGCGGCCGTGGTGGTGCCGGCCGTGGCGGCGGAGGCTTCGACTCGTCTGTCCGCGGACACGCACCTCCAGCAGCAGATAGACAGTGCGAACGGTAAGGGCGGTGCGCTTCCTCACCACGACTTCGGGCCGTCGGAGGACGCGACGGGCGAGGATCTGACGTTCTACGCCTCGCAATCCATATGGGGCGGGGGCGGGGAATTTACCTGGAATCCGGACAATCCGGCGGCCTCGACGTACGTCATCGACGGGACTACTCACGCGGCGGGGGAGATATTCAATTCGACTTGGGTCCGCAACGACGCGGACAACCACCGCTTCGTGCTTACGAACACTCCGGACACGGCCCCTGCGGTGTACGACTGGGCGGACGTGGGGATCGATACTGTGGCGCAGGCGACGGATGAGCTCTCCGGGGTGGCGAAGCTCTACAACTCCGCTAGCGGGCAGAACACGGACGGCGCGCCGACGCAGAAAGCGGTAAGCGACGCCATAGACGGCGTTGTGCCGGTAATCTACGTCGACTCGGCCTCCGACGTGCAGGCGAAGCTTAACGATCCGAGCGTGCCGGTTGGGGCGGCGATAGGGGACCCGGATCCGAGCGAAGACCCGGACTTGATGAAGACGGACGCCTCGAACCTTACGAGTGCCGGCATGGCGGCGATAATCTCGGCGTTATATACCGGGACGCGGAGTCATATTACGCCCTCGGGGACTGTCGCGAGCGGCTCGTTCGCGCGCATATACATCAACAACACCGGCAAGCCGGTGGTTCTGTCCGGCACATTAATCTAGACCGGAGGGTCGGCCGGATGTACAATCCAGTTGCGCAGGGCGGGCGAAACGGAGCAGATTTTCAAATGCCTTTGGTACTCCTCCGGTGACAATCTGTTCATTTTAGGCCAGACGGTATTGCTCCCCGGCGAGGATATTATACTGGTCAACAATACCGGCGGCTCGACGTTCGCGTTCTCGTCGGGGTCGCTGTTTATAAACAAACCGGATATAAGTTGAGGAGGATGAGATGGCGCTGACGATAAAGACGGGCTCGGGGACGGGCGAGAAGGTTGCGGGGAATCCCGACACGACGACCCTCATGAAGACGGACGCGAGCAACGCGACCGCGGCCGGGAAGGCGGTCATGGCGACGATACCCATGCCGTCGGATACTATCATCAGCAATATCATTCCATCCACGATCGGAACAACGCAGGTTTCCTATACGGCGCCTGCGGCTGGATATATTTTCATATACAACCCGAGTTCTATTCCCTTATGGGCGCTCACAGAAATAGGTCTTATAATCGGGAATATAACCGGCCTGTCAATGAGGGGCTTTATTCCAGTCAGGGCAGGAAAGACCGTATCATTTGTTGTTTCCTCCGGGCAGGCTACGGGAATTGAATCCAGATTCATATACGCAGAAGGAGCCGCGCCATGACCCTGACGCTGTTCGACATAGTGGTAATGGCATTCGCGGCCGCGGTCTGTATCGTTGGCGCGCAGCTGGCAAGGGGGGAGTGATGACCTGGGAGCAAATAATAATCTGCATAGTCGCGCCCTTGGTGGGGTGGATGGCGAACCTGCTCCTGTCCACGCGGGCGGCGCTGTTCCGGGACTACATGCCCCGGCGGGAGATGGAGAACTACATGTCCAAGATAGACGGGGCGGTCGAGAAGATAAACGAGAAGCTCGAGATGCTGCTCGTCAAGGTGGCGAAGAGGGGAGGGGGGAGATGAAGGCGTCAGGTGTTTATCGGAGCGAGGGTTATGCGATATCCGAGCGCGGCCGCCACCTTTCCGAACGTATCGAGGCGCGGCGTTCCTTTCCTAAGCGAGCGGTAAAGTCCGGCGCGATCAAGGCCTGTCTTGCGGGACACCTCAAGCATTCCCTTGGCCCTTGCCGCGGTTTCGAGGCAGTGCGCAAGGGCTATAGGGTCGGGGTCGCTTACGGCTTCCTCTATCGCTGCCTCTACAAAGTACTTGATGTCCTTTTCGGTCTTAAGTTCGGCCGCTATGTCCATCGGATAAGTTCTTACAGTCATTCAAACCTCCTTGGCGATTTCAACCGCCTGTCTAATATCTGCGTTTTCCGTACGTTTGTCGCCGCCGCAAAGCAGGAATATTACAACTCCTCCGCGGATGACGTAATAAAGCCTGTATCCCGGGCCGTAGTCTATCCTCATCGCCTTGACTTCGCCCTGTTCCGTTTTCCAGTCGCCGAAGTTTCCTGTTTCGGCCCTGCCAATCCTGACGCGAATTTTGGCCTTGGCCCGTTCGTCGCGAAGCGTTTCACGCCACTTCTTGAACTCTTCGGTCTGTCTGGACTCATACGTCATAACCCTATTGTAGAGTATTATCTACACTCTGTCAAGCATAAAAAAGGAGGTTTGGGATGAAAGAAAGCATAAGAAAATGGCTGTCCGACAGGGATGGCGATTTGTCGACGAAGCGGGTGCTGGGCCTGGCGGCTTTCGTCATAGCGGTCGTGGCCGGGTTCTGGATAGGGCACAACGAGGCGATGCGGGCGTTCCTCTGCTTCGCGGGCGCCTCCGTGGGCATGACGGCTTTCGAAAGGAAATGACATGACGCTTCCGTACAGACACGCGCGGCGGCGGATGATGAGGCGTATCTGGCTCGCCGTGGGCCTTGTGCTTTTGGCCCTCGCTTTGTTGGGGTGCACGGCGCAGAACGCGGAGCCCCGGGCCGATACGCCGATATACCAGGGGAGCCCGACCATAGTGGTCAACCCGGAATGCCGCGAGAACTGCGGCGGGGCCGCGATAACGACGGGCGAAGTCAAAGCCGAAGCCAGGCCCAGGGTGGAGCAGTCGGCGGCGACCGAGGCCGTGTCCAAGTCCGGCGCGTGGATAGTGTGGCTGGTCGTCCTGTGCGTGGCCCTTATCGGCGCGTGGTGGTGGTGGAAGAAGTTGAAACTTACACTTTTTGAAAGTAAAAATGAAGCGAATTGACACTATTTGCGCTTTTGTTTGAGGTTGATAATGCGCCGCCATAAGGTTTACAATAACGGCGGGAAAGGTTGACAAAGATGCAATTCGAGCTTTCGGAATTATATAAGGGCTATGCGGAGCTGGACGTGCCGGAACGCGTCCTTGCGAACCTGAAAGACCTCCAGTGGCGCTTGAATCGGCTGAGCGAGCATTACCTGCCGGCCGTGATCGTCAATCGGGGCTACCGCGACCCGGAATATAATGCCAAGGTCGGAGGGCAGAAGACGAGCCCGCACCTTGCCGGGCAGGCCGTAGACCTGTCCGACCGCGCCGGCGTGCTCAAGGCCTGGTGCGTGGCCAACCTTGACAAGCTTCGAGAGTGCGGGCTATTTATGGAGGACCCGGCCGCGACGCCGACCTGGTGCCATTTGCAATCCCGCCCGGCGAGCAGGACGATTTTCAAGCCGTAATATATTTCGTTATAATTATTTGTCTTTGGGCATGGGAATTACCGAGATTTTTAAATTTTTCCGATAGTGCTTGAGGCATTCTTTAACATACGCTTTCTCGTCCCACGATAGCAGCAATTGAACCGGCACACGCTTTCTGTCGCTCGGTTTGTGTCCAGCTACTTTTCTCGCGCCAACATTAGGCATGTTCCACCTCCTTTTAGTTAAGGCCATTATACAGCGTTTTTTGTTGATTTCCAACTCATTTTCAAGAGGAGAAGCCCCGAAATCTTACACAAAATCGTGCACAATCTATCCATCATTTTTTACAATCATTTTATTTTATTGAATATTTCTCGATATGGTATAAAACTTCGTAAGCGGTAGGCCGTCTGTTCAAATCAGACAACCGGCACCAGTATCTTGCAGATTTCCGTCTATGCCCGCCGCCACGCGCTCAGCGAGAGGTGGAAAGGTATTGGCCTTGGCGTGACTTTCAAAAGGGGCGATTTGGGGCATTCCCCCGGACTTTCTATACAAGGCCGTTTTTTGGCCGAGTCGTTGGTTTGGATTGAATTATTCAAAAAGTAGCTGTGTTGTCGGCGTTTGTTTTTTTGCGTTTTTTCTGTTATAATTATCGTCTATGGACAACATGTTGACAAGGCTAAAAGATGCCGCGCTTGCATTCGTCGGAGCAAAGGAAATAGGTATTGTTCCCGACGAATTGCTGTTCGATGAATCCATAAGAATAATTGCGGTTCCCGACGACGATCTAGTATGGGAAGGCAAGTACGATCCTTCGCAATTCGATGAGAAATTGAATTGCATTAAGGTCAAGGCGTCGTTCGACTGGTCCGATCCGGACAAGTGGTTGATTCACGAACGGGCGCATGTCGCGCTGTTCGCCCGGGGTTTGAAAAACCATTGCGACAAGCTTCATCCTTATCCTTCCAACCCGATAGAGCGGGGAGCGTACAAGACGCAGCTTTACCATCTTTTGCGCGGCGGCGTGGATTTGGGCAAGATAATGGGCGATCCGAAGCACAAGGTATTGCGGAACAAGTTTGAAAAGCATCCCATCCTGCGCGGGTATTACGACGAGGCATTGTCCAAATGGCAATCCGGCAATATAGCTTCAAAAGCGGCAGGACGGGAATTTTAGGCATTGTTATACAGGAAAGTTTGCGGTTTTTCCCGCCGGCGCCGATAATCTGGTAATTCGTATGGCCGATTATTGACATTTCGCCCCGCCGTGCTAGGATAACGAATATTCGGTCGTTATATGGGAAGCTTGGCGCGAAATGCCGTCGCGCGATTTCTGGGCCGAGGAGGAAGCATGAAAAGTCTGATAAGGTTCGTCATTCCGACCGCCTCCATAGCTGCCGTCGCGGCTGTCGTGTATTGTACGATTGGGAAAAGGCAGAGGCCCGCGAAGGTCTATTTCACCAAGGATATAAGCCCGGAGGGCCTGCTGAAGGCCTATGCGAAGATAGGAGGGGGCGTCTCCGGCCGCGTAGCCATCAAGTGGCATTCCGGGGAGCCCGATGGCCCGAACATAATCCCGCGCGATATGGTCAGGGCGCTCCAGCAAAGCATTCCCGAAAGCAGCCTCGTCGAGACCAACACGCTTTACAAGGGCGAGCGCTATACCACCGCGCGGCACAGGAAAACCATAAAGGCCAACGGTTGGGATTTCTGCCGTGTCGACATAATGGACGAAAAGGGCGCTGTCATGCTGCCGGTCAGGGGCGGGCGGCGGTTCGGGGAAATGTCGCTTGGCAGGAACATCCTGGACTACGACTCCATGGTCGTACTCACGCATTTCAAGGGTCACGCGAGCGGCGGCTTCGGCGGCTCGATAAAGAACATCGCCATCGGCAACGCGGACGGCCGTGTCGGCAAGGCGATGATACACGGCGAGTCGTTCGGCATACAAGGGGAGCATTTCATGGAGAACATGGTCGAATCGGCCAAGGCCACGCTGGATCTTTTCGGGGACAAGATAGCGTATATCAACGTCCTGCGCAACATGTCGGTGGATTGCGACTGCGCCGGGAAGCGGGCCGCGCCGGTGAAGGCGCGCGACATAGGCATACTCGCCTCGACGGACATAGTCGCGCTCGACCAGGCGTCGATAGACATGGTCTACGCGCTGCCGGAGGAGGAGCTCCGCGACCTTAGGGAGCGCATAGAGTCCCGCAAGGGCTTGCACCAGCTTTATTATGCCGAGGAGCTTGGCCTTGGCGCGAGGAGGTACGAGCTTGTCCCTCTCGACAACTAGGCCTGCGCCGCCGGCCGCCTCCATGCCCGGTTCGTCTTCCGTCGTGATTCAATCCCCTATCGGTTCCATGCTAGGCGTGGAGAGCGGAGGCAGGGTGGTTGCGCTGTCCTTTATCGGCGGGGGCTGGCGCGCGGAAAGGGGCGGACGCGCTGGCGAAATGGCTCGCGCGGCCGCTCCGACTCCGGTTCTCTTGAGGCTGCGCGATTGGACGCGTGCGTATTTTGCGGGGGAAAATCCGCATCCCGATATTCCTATAGCTCAGTCCGGCACGGATTTCCAGCGCGAGGTGTGGGATATAGTCTGCCAGATTCCGTACGGCGAGACCCGGACCTACGGCGACATGGCGAGGCTGTTGGAAATGAAGCGTGACAGGAGGATGGCGGCCCAGGCGGTCGGACAGGCCGTGGGCGCGAACGGCGTAATGCTCCTCGTTCCGTGCCACCGCGTGTTGTCCGCGGGCGGCCTTGGCGGCTACGGCTCCTCGGGGCTTAAGAGGAAAAGATTCCTGCTGGGTCTGGAAAAAAAGTCCGTTGGAGCAAAGGGCTGAGTTTGGCCTCACATCGCCTTTAGCCTGGGATACGCGTCGCGTTCGGACACTATGCGGAGGGCTATGTCCGTGGCTAGTTTTTGTATCTTTAGCGTCGGATATCCGGCCGGGCACGCCTTTCTGGCGGCTGTTATGTCGTCCTGCGTCGGATTGTCGAGCGACGGCCTGGTATCCTTGAACTTGCCCTGGTTGACCGTGTTTACGAAGTCGTCCGCGTCCGACAGTTTCCTGAACGACGCAAGGCATACTAGGGGCACGACGCCTATCTTGTCCAGGGGCTTGCCGTCCGGTGACTGCACGCTCCCGACCGCGAACTGCGCCTTGCGTCCGCCGGTAAGGTCGAAGACCTCCTCCACGTATCCGTTTCCGTAGGTAAGCGAGCCAAGGACCACCGCGCGCTTGCTGTTGGCCATGGCGAACGCGAATATCTCGCTGGTCCCGCGGGCGGTGTGGTCGGCTATTATGACTATGGGGGCGCCGGCCAGCACGTCGCCCTCCTTCGCGGAGTACAGCTTGTCCTGTGTTTCCGGGCGGCCGCTGACGCGCAGTATGTCGCCCGAGTGCACGAACAGGTTGACGGATTCCAGGGCTTCCATAAGCTCGCCGTCGACGTTCGCGCGTACGTCTATGACTATGCCGGACTGCGCCTTTTCGCCGAGGGCTTCTATGGCGGTCTTGAGCGTTTCGGCCGTTCCCTTGCTAAAATTGTGTATCGTTAATATTGGGGGCTTGCCTTCCTCGGCCGTCGTGGTGACGGGGCTGATCTCGAACCTGTTCCTGCGCACGAACGTCTGTTCCGGCTTTGAGAGCGAGTACGAAACGTAGTTCAGTCCTATTATTTCGAGCGTGTCGCCGTTGACCGCTCCGGCCACCTGTTCGGGGGTCATTTCGGTCACGGGCACGGTGTTGATGTGCGTGATTACGTCTCCTTCCTCCATCTTCGACATGTCCAGGGGCGAGTTCTTGAGTATGTCCAGCACCTGTATTC
Organism: Rickettsiales bacterium; assembly: GCA_031288035.1. Lineage (GTDB taxonomy): Bacteria > Pseudomonadota > Alphaproteobacteria > Rs-D84 > CACZYB01 > JAITSG01. The sequence continues at coordinate 16,496 of JAITSG010000033.1, forward strand.
CGAACGGGAGCGTGCGGTACGTGAACCCGAGCGTCGTTGTGTGGTAGTCGCCGTCGTACTTCTTCGCGCTGACCGCGTCGAAGTACTGCGCGTTGTCGTCGAGGTATTTCAGAAGGTAGGCGGAAGTCTGGTAGAATATCTGTTCCTGGTGCGCGCTGGCTATCTTTTCGCTCGAGTTCCTGAGCGACATGATGATGTTGATCAGCATGTTGACCCACGCCTCGGCGTCGTCGGCCGCCGGGCTCCGGAAGTTGCCGAGGAGGTGCATGTTGCGGTCGTGTATCATCAGGCGCTGGTCCGTCATGGTGAGCTCTATTCTGCCCGCGAACGCGGACAGGCTCTCCAGGGCCTTCGTCGTCATGTCCATGTACGATATCTTCTTGACGAACTTTTCCGATATGGTGGTGTAGAGCTTGAGATAGAATTCCTGGGCGTCCTTTATGCTGAACGCGTCGCCGCCCTTCTTGTTTATTTCCCAATACTCCTTGTCCTTGTACCCATACTTGTCCAGATCGCTCTTGCTGAGGTTCAGTATGGACACTCCGCCGCCGCTTATGTCGCCCGTCAGGCGGGTTTCGACCGCGGCGGCGCCGGCGGCTCCGGAAAGCGCCAGAAGCGCCGCGAAAAATTTCCCCTTCATCCCTCTCTCCTCGTTTCCGCCCCGTGGCCCAGGCCTTGCGGGGGCGGCGCATGTACTATTTTACCAGTTTTTTCCTAAAATACAACAGCGTGCTTGTCGAAAGCAGCACGGACGAGTACGTGCCTATGACTATGCCGAACAGCATTATGCCGGAAAAGCCCCTCAGGGCCTCGCCGCCGTAGATGTATATCGCCGCTATGGCCAGGATGGTGGTGAATCCGGTAAGCACTGTCCGCGAGAACGTTTCGTTTATCGACAGGTCTATTATCTCCTCGACTGGCCGGGCCTTGTGCTTGTTCAGGTTTTCGCGCACGCGGTCGTATATGACCACGGTGTCGTTTATGGAATATCCGGCGAGGGTCAGGAGGGCCGCCAGCGTCACCAGGTCGAACGGATAGCGCGCGATCGACATCATGGCGAGCGCCACTATGACGTCGTGCGACAGCGACAGCGCCGCCCCGGCCGCGAACGGGAGCTCGAACCTGAATCCTACGTATAGGGATATCGCGATTATGGCGAGAACGACGGATATTATCCCGTCCCTTACGAGATCGCTTCCGACCCTCGGCCCGACCACCTGGACGTTGCGGTATTCCACGCCGTCGCCCAGGGCGGATTTCACCTCTGGGAGTATGGCGTTCAGCGAGGCCTCGTCCCTGTTCTGGCCGCCTATGTATATGGACGCGACGTCGCCGGCGTTCCCGACGGTCTGTATCGTGGGGGAAAAGGCGCCGAGCTTTTTGCGCATCGTCTCTATGTCGGCTCTGCCTTGGGTCTTTATCTCTATCTGCACGCCGCCCGAGAAGTCTATGCCGTAGTTGAACGACCTGATCGCTATCACGGCTATCGAGGCCAGCGTGGCCGCGATTCCGATAAGCGCGAACAGCTTCGCGTGGCGCATGATGCTAAAATTCGTTTTGGTCGGGATAAGTTTGACTAGCTTGAACATGGAGCCCTCATTCTATTATCTTCGGTACCGCCATGTATTCTCCGGCCCTGTCCGGCGCCCCGGCGAGTATTTCGTCCGCGGTGTTTTCGGCCTTTACCCTGTCCTCGCGCAGCGGAAGGTCGAAGTCGGCCGTGGTGATAAGCGGCTCCATGCCCTCGACGTCTATTTCGTCTATCTGTTCGATCCAGCCTATTATTCCGTCGAGGTCTTCGGCCATTTTCTTGGCCATATCGTCAGTCAATCCTATGCGGACCAGGCGGGCGTTCTGCCTGACTATTTCCGGGGTAAAATACATATTGAAACCCTTTCAAGGCCATTGTATCATATAAAAAGCAAAAGTCAAAAGGGAAAAGCATGGCGAAATTCTACGATTCTGCCGGTTTTGTCGACGCTTCCAAGATCGCGGAGCTGACCGGGGCGAAGCTCTCCGGCGATATTCGCGTAACCGGCCTGGCTCCGCTGGAATCCGCCGGCCCCGGCGATATTGCGTTCCTGCGTGCGGTGGGCAAGGCTGTGTCGGACAATAGATCGGAAGAGCGTCGTGTAG
>JAITSG010000047.1 GCA_031288035.1 Rickettsiales bacterium
ACCACGTTCTTCAGCGCCGCGCCGACCTGGTTGCCGACGAAATCGCCGCCTATGTAAAAACGAATCAGGCGCGAGCTCAAGCTTCCGGCCAGTCCCTCCTTCACCTTTGCATCGTCGGAATCCACAACCGCGCAGGACGGAATCTCGCGGACGTAATCCTGCACGTGCCCGGGGCCGGCCAGAATGGCGAGCCGCGGCGTCTCGCCTAGCTCCTCGCGAAAAACCTGCGACAATACCTTGGCAGACGGGGTTTCCAGCCCCTTCATGGCCAGAAGGAACGTCTTTCCCGCGAGGCCGCCGCGGCCGGGGAGGGATCGGCCGGCAACCTCTCGGCAGAAACCGCGCAGGTTCTGGCTCCCTATGGACACGACTATCGTATCGTTTCCAAGCGCCGCGTCCAGGTCGTCGGTCATCGAAACTCCGCGCGGCAGGGAAAGATACCTGTTGCGGCCGGTATCGCGCAACTCAATGAAATCCGGCGAAGAGGAGCGGCCGTAAAGAACCGCAGGAATGCCGCAATGCGTCGCCGCATACCATGCCAGGAACGTGCCCCAACGGCCGCAGCCGACAACCGAAATACCCTCCATGAAAATCCTTTCAGCTTACGCAAATTATAGCGTTTCCGCGCCGGCATGTCAACTTTTCCCTTGCAAAAGCGCCCGCGCAAAGTAAAATGGCGCACGGCGGCGATCACGCCTCATGCGGAAGGGTGGCAGAGCGGTCGAATGCGGCGGTCTCGAAAACCGTTACACGGACAACCGTGTCGTAGGTTCGAATCCTATCCCTTCCGCCACCAGATCGCCTTATTATGCCGAGAATGCTTGCATGAAAGAAACAACCATAGCGATCAGCACGGCCTTCCAAGACGCCGGAGACGCCACCAGGGCCATAGAAACAGCCAAGGCGCTAAGAAAATACCGCCCGGACGGCATAAACGCCCGGATAATATTCATATCCCACGGAAGCAAATTCGAACGGACGGTACAAAACCTCGGCTTCGAGTTATATCGCGCCGAACCGAAACTGCCCGGCATAGGCCTGTACCAAGACCTAGGCATGACGACGACAAACCTTATCGGCACGGAGAAGCTAGCCCGGGAAATCATAGAGGGCGAGACGGCGGCCTGTAACGACATAAAGCCGGACGCCGTCGTGCGCGGCTTTTGGCCTACGGCGAGCCTGGCCAGAAGGACGGCGAAGGAGGACATCCTTGGAATCCGCTTTGCCCCGCTGCCGCTTGTCCCAGACTTCCTCAAGATTCTTCCGGACGTGCCGGAACAGCTGAAGCTATTTTCCATATTCCCGAAACCGCTGCGCCTATGGTTGTTCCGCCATATTCCGGCCTTCCTGAAAAACAGGGCGCCGATACTAAGGCAGAACAACATCAGGCGCGCCGCATATAAGCTCGGCCGGAAAGGCGAGAAGCTGGTCAACGTATTCGATATATTGAAGGCCGACCTGACGGTCGTGAACGATTTGCCAGATTATTACGATAGGGCCAAATTCCCAAAAAACGTGAAGTTCACAGGGCCTTTGTTCCCAGTCCCCGACGACAAAGAACCGATAGACCCGGAAATAATAAAAGCCTTCGGCCCGAAAATAAACAAGCCCAAGATTTTCTGCACGCTTAGCAGTTCCGGCTCCGAAGAGCGGAAATTTAGCTGGCGCGATGAATTTGAAAGCTGGTATTTGCTGAGCCGCAGGCCGGACGAAGCTTATCTGCAGCTCATCGTAGAACGCGAGAGAGCGGGCGGAAAATAAGAAAAATACAGACGCATCCTCTTACATGCCGAACAAATATCCCTAAGAATACCGTCAATCCCAGCCTCGTGGGACTATAGGATTTTCAGCCTGTTGAACGCGTTCTTCCTCCGTGCTATCATGCCTTCGGAGAAAAAAATGGAACGCAGCCTTACGATAGACACCATCCAGACGTTCATCGAGTCCGACCTTGCCGTGTGGCATACGGAACTCAACGGGCTTGACGCTCAGACGAAGGCCCTCGTCCTCCTTACCCGCATAAGCGAAACGGCCGGACGGCTCGCCATGGAAACGGCGCGGCATTTCGGCCTTGAAACCCCGGACCACGACAACCTCGGCCCGTCCGGCCTAGACACGGCCGCCGCGGCGACGGTCATGAACGTCCACCTGCTCGCCGAAATACTAGGCATAGACATGTTCGAGGCCTATGAAAAGCATATGCGGCGCATACAGTCCATGATAAGGCGCAGGGACGGATGGAAGGACGCGCAGGCGGAAGGATAGGCCGCGCGAGGCTATCAGAACAGAGTCTTTATTATATGGAACACCGGCTCGTCGTAATCCGCGGAAAACGGCGACTTGTTCCAGTCTATCCCGTCGGCCGATACGCCGGCCAGGTCGGCCGCGGCGTGCGGGAAATCCTGAGTATTGAACTTGCGCCCGAGGTATTTAGAGAGGGCGCCTACAAAACCCGGCCGCGCGGACGCATACCCATCGGAAAGCCACAGGATGAACGGAATTTCAAACATGTTGTCCTTTTTCACGGTCGAGCTGTGGCAGAAGCAGCTGTCCCTCGATATCGCGTCCTCGCCGTGGTCGGGGAAATAAAGGAACGACGAAACCCCGCCCCTGGCCCCTAGCATGCCGACCATTTTCGCGACTATATCCATGGCATAGGCGACGGAATTGTCGTAATGGTCGATCTTTTCCAGGCGCGAGTCGGAGGCGCCCCTGAACGCCGCCGCATCGGGAGGATACCTGTCGGCGTACGACCAGTGGCTGCCCCGCAGGTGCAGGAATATCGCCTTCCTCGGCGCCGGATCGCCAAGGGCGGAGGCCAGGGCGGGAAGAAGCTTCGCGTCGCCGAAACCCGGATAGGCGCCGATATCCTGCTCGAACTTCGCGACCGCGGCGTCCTCGGCAATCGCGGCGACGAAACGGCCCTTGCTGGTCCTGGCCATGTTGTTGTCGAGCCAGAACGTCTTGAACCCGGCATCGTTGAACAGGTTGATCACCGAACCCTTGGCCTTAAGCGGGCCCATATCGTCGAAAGTCGCCAGGGTCAGAACCTTCTGAAGCGCGGTTATGGTCATGGGGTGCGGCGTGGCCACGTTTGCGAATGCGTACAGCCGCCCCTTAACCCCGGCCAGGGCCCCGTCCGTGTCCCGCGAATAGCCGTAGAGCGAATGATGCTCCCGCGCGTCGGATTCGCCTATTGCGAACACAATGACCTGCGGCCCCTCCAACACCATCCTTATATCCTTGAACGGCCCGAACTTCCGCGCCTTCCTGTCCGCTATGTTGAGGACGTTGTAGTACTGGTAATAATGCTCGTAAAGCTCGAACGCGGCGAAGCGGTAGCGCGGGGACGTGAACATGCCCCTTGCCCCGGCGACGGCCAGAAGGACGAAGAAAAACTGGCGCAGCCCCTCCATATGCGGCGTGCCGTCGATGCTCCTTACCCTCTTGAACGCATAGAAAAACGCAGCCAGAAGGATCGTCAGAACCGCGACGGAGGCCCGATTCGCGTATCCGGTCACGAATCCAGCGGCCTCGGCCGGATCGGTGTCGAACACCGCGAACGCCGCGCCCTTGTCCAAAAGCTTGCCGAATATATAATAGTGCAGGACCCGGAGCCCGCTCGGGATATAGACGAGCAGGAACACGGCGGACGCGTACAGGCGCGAATGCATCGGAAACAGCAGGGCGATGAACGAAACGGCGCCGGCCGAAAGCAGGGCCCAGCTTGAATGCGAAAGCTCCAGCCCTATCCTGGTGTGGAAATCCAGCCATATCGGAAGCAGCGTGTACAAATACAGCACCGCGAACGGGAAATACGCACGAAGGCCCTTGAACATTTTCCTATGCCATCCACACAAAAACGCCCCGGCCGCGCCGGGGCGCGACTGACGTTATTTCGGCCAGCCGATGGTTATCGAGATTATCGGCGTTTCCTTTTCGCCAAGCTTCAGGGCGGGCTTTAATGCCTCGGCCTCGAAATACGCGCGGGTTACGGCCCCAAGGCCCTTCGCCGTGACGTAAAGCGCCACGTTCTGCATGGACTGGCCCGCGTGTATCCCGGAATATTCCGGCCTCGTTCCCGTATAAAGGATGGTCAGCGGAGCGTCGAGCACGAAATCCTGCTTTGCGAACAGCTTCCTCAAATCCTCGGCCGAGCGCTGGATTATCCGGCCTTCCTCCCCGTCATAGGCCCAGGCTCCGGACGGGGTTATCGCATACACCCCGAGGTCCTTCTTGTTGTTGGCGGTCGGAATGGTGCGGGTCCCGTGCGAATTCTTCCCGAACGCGGCCCACAGTATCTCGGCCAAGGTCTGGCGGTCGATTTCCTTAGAGCTGAACTCGCGCACCGACGTCCGGCGGTTCATGATGTCGAGCACGGCGACCTCGCCTATGGCCGGCATGGGCAGCTCCTCGCCCGCGGGCTTCGCCCCGCGCACTGCGAAAAACGACGCTATCCCGGCAGCCGCCACCGCCGCCGCCGCTCCCGCTATGATTTTCGATTTCCTGTTCATTTTAATTCTCCGGTTGGCTGTTATAACAATTCTGGAACCAGTCTAACACTATGCCTGGAGATTTTCAAGAAGGAATATTATCCGGCCGCGCTTCTAAAAATCCTTGCAACCGCACGAAATGTATTGTAAAGTCCTCTGGCAATGAAATAAGGAGTTATAATGACCAAAACAGTACCGAACGTATCGACGAACGACATACTCCTGCCCAACATATCGCGCGAGGGCGTGAATATAGTCGTGCTAGCCTTCCTTATAGCCGCGATACTGCTGTGCTTTTCCGCATTCCTCGGCTCCATAGCCTTGGCGGCGGCGATATTCACGTTCTATTTCTTCCGCGACCCGGAGCGAGTGGCGCCGGATGGCCGCGGACTGGCCCTGGCCCCGGCGGACGGCATAGTCCTGCCCATACAGGAAACCACCTATCCCAAGGAAACCGGCGAAAAGGGAAGATGCAAGAAAATCAGCATATTCATGTCCGTGTTCAACGTGCACGTCAACCGCAACCCGGTCTCTGGAGCGGTGCTTAAGACCGAATACGTGGAGGGCAAGTTCGCCGACGTGCGCCAGGACAAGGACAGCGAGGACAACGAACGCTCGATAACCCTGGTCGAGACGGACGGCGCCAAGGTCGCCGTGGCGCAGATAGCCGGATACGTCGCCCGACGCGTGGTGAACAGGCTGTCCGCCGGAGACAAGGCGGAGGCGGGCGAAAGGTTCGGCCTTATCAAATTCGGCTCCCGCCTGGACGTGTACCTTCCCGCCGGGGAATACGAAATAACCGTCAAGCCGGGGCAAAGGACAATCGCCGGCGAAACCGTGATAGCCAGGAGAAAATGATAATGCCCAAGAAAGAAACCCGCCTGTTCAAGATAAAACGGCCGGAAAACCTGACCCTCGGGAACATAATACCGAACTTGGCGACGCTCACCTCCGCCGCGTGCGGCATGACCGCGATAGCGCAGGCCACCCAGGGGTATTTCAGCCGGGCCCTCGCCCTCATCATCTTCGCCGCCATAATGGACGGCATGGACGGCAGGCTCGCCCGCATGTTCAAGACCAACAGCCAGTTCGGGGTGGAACTCGACAGCCTGTGCGACGCCCTGTCGTTCGGAGTGGCCCCGGCGCTCATCGCCTTCTTCTATACCACGCACCACATACGCGGCATAGGATGGATACTTTCCGTCATATTCGCGATAGCCATGATACTGCGGCTAGCCAGGTTCAACGTCATGGCGGCCGACAAGAAGGTGCCGGAATACTGGCAGTACTTCTTCACCGGCGTCCCGGCGCCGGCGGGCGGCCTCATGATACTGTGGCCGATAGCCCTTTTGAACGCCACGGGAAACGAAATATTCGCCGACCCGCGGCTCGTGTGCGCCATAGTCGGAACCATCGCGCTCATGCTAGTCAGCCGGATACCAACCATCAACCTCAAGAAAATCCACATACCGAAGTCGGCGGCGAGCCTGGTCATGCTGCTTATCATAGTGACCCTCCTTCTGATGGCGTTTTACTTCTGGAAGGTCGCGGCGGTCCTCGGCGCCATCTACCTCCTGACCATACCGTACACGATAATCAAGTTCATAAGGATGAAAAGGGCGTATGCGAGGCGCGATTAGGCACATAATAGGCGCGTTCAAATACAGCGCCGCCGGATTCAAAAGCGCGTTTGAAAGCGAGGTGGCCTTCCGCCTCGACATCCTGTTCTGCGCCGCCGCAGCCGCCGCAATCTGCCTGTGGAACGTGCCCGCCGCGCACAAGCTGTGGCTCGGCTCGACGCTCTTTTTCATCATCGCGGCCGAGCTCGCCAATACGGCCATAGAGTACGCGATAGACAGGATTGGCATGGCCCCGCACCCCCTTTCAAAGTCGGCCAAGGACGCAGGCTCGGCGCTGGTGTTCACGGCCTTCGCGTATTGCGCGTTCGCATGGGCGGCGGTATTCCTGATGAACAGGACACAAGCATAGGAGAATAAAATGAAAAACGTAAAAACAGTAACTAGCGGCGACGAATATAAAGTGCTGCATACGAAATCTACGGCCCAGAAAATCGCGAACTGGTTTTGCGCGCTTTGGATACTTCTCGCCGTGGCGCCCGCGGCGTGGATAGTCTACCGCAACGCCGACGCGGTGCAAAAATATCTTGTGGTAAAGGGCGTGGCCGAATCCAACGCCTTCCTGGCCGCGCAATATTCCGGGCTTGAAGAATTCCTAATGAAACGCATAGACCTGGACAAGTACGCCCAAAAGGTCAAGATCCCGGAAATCAACGCCGACGGCGCGGTCAGGGGCGCGGAAAAACTCGCCCATGAGGCAGGGCGCATATCCGACCAGGCGGCAAAGCTAAGGGAACATGCCGGCAGGCTCGGCTCGGTCACGAACACGGCGAACACCGCCAACAAGCTGCTCGGCGCACTCGGCAAGCCCCAGAAAATCGACACGTCGGCGGTTTCCGGCGCGATAAAAAAGGTGGACGACGCCGTGGCGGCGGCCGTGGCCCAGGCGGCGGGCGTGCGCGACATGGCGGCCAAGCTGGCCTTTGAGGCCAAAAACATCAACGATGCGGCCAAGAAAAGCCTAGAGGCCGCGAGAAAAAGCATGACGGAAGGATTCAACGCCCAGATACGGGCGGGCATAGACGAATTCGGACGAACCCAGCTTATGCGCGCGTGGAACTTGAGCGAGGCTTCGTACTCCATACTGGTAAAGGGCGACTTCGGCGTGATGGGCGACAAGGCGCGCGCCAACACGGTCAGGGTCTACGGCGAATTCGAACAGAACCGCACCCCCGTCCTCAAACAGGCCATAGGCTTCGTGCGCTCGTATTGGACATGGATATCCATAGGCCTTATCGCCGCAATCGCGATAATAGGGCTGGTCCCGGTGTGGATCGCCAAAAAGACCGCAAATATATGGACCGGATATTTCGAAAAATGCCCGTACTGCGGCAAGCTGTTCATACCAAAAAGGGCGAAATACAACCTTATCAAGCTTATCAAATGGTGGTGACGCAAGCGCTCGACCCATGGCAAAACGCAACAGGACAAAGCTCTATTTCGCCGCGTACTTCCTAATGTTCTTCCTCGCGCTCGGGACGCGGTGGATAAACAAAGAGTTCAACATAGCAGAGATAGCGCCCGTATTGATGACCGTGCTTGCCGGCGCGGACATAGGCGACTGGAACCTAGCGTTCGCCTTCATGCGAAAAGTGGTGCTGCTAAGCGCCGTTTTGGCATGGCTCGCGGCCATGCTGGGGCGCAGGACAGGGCGGCCGCGCGCGGCGCTTGGCGCCATATCCGTCCTGTTCGCCGCGATTGCCGTTTGCTTCGGCATAATGCTGTACGGCATACCAGAAAACCGCGGCTTTTTCGCGCCGGTATCGCAATTCTACGAGGAAAACTACACGGACCCGCGCGACGCAGGGATAGAATTCGCGCAGAAAAGAAGCGTCGTTATACTCCAGCTCGAAAGCATGGAGGCAAGCTATGCCGACGAAAAGCTGTGGGGGCGCAACCTTATCCCCGGGCTTTCAAGGCTCGCCCGCGAGAACATCAGCTTCGCGCTGTTCGCAAGCGGCCGGGGCACGAACAACACGGTCATGGCTCTCGCCGGCGCCACATGCGGCGTGCCGCTCACCTTCTCCGGCAAGATAGAGTGGGCGGCGATGAAAATGCTGCGCGGCGCCAAATGCATCGGCGACATCCTGGCCGAAAACGGATACGAAAACCGCCTGTTCATGTCGGGCAAGGCCTCGTTCTCGAGCATAGACGACCTGTTCCTGGGGCACGGATTCTCGCGCGCCGTGGACATGCGCTCCCTCGAACGAAGCGGAATAAAGCCGGCGTGGAGATGGGGCGCGGACGACGCCGACCTGGCAGCCGCGATAAAACCAGAGATAGAGGAGCTCGCCGCATCGGGGCGCCCGTATGCGGCCTTCGTATCGTTCATGAACACGCATAACCCGAAAGGGCTCCTGTCTAGCAGGTGCGACGGCGACCCGGACGATTTCCGCGATATAGCGGCCTGCAACGACAAAATCGCCGCCGAATTCATAGAATGGCTCCGCTCTACAGACCCGGACGCGGCGATAGTGGTGTTCGGCGACCACGCGGCCTATCCCAACGGGCTGGAGGGCATCCTCGGCGGGCTTTCCGAACGCCCGCTTCTGAACATAATCATAAACGGGCCGAAAGTCCCGGTAAACGGCCTCAACCGCCGCTTCCTGGCCTACGACCTCATGCCGACGATAGTCGAGCTAGCCGGCGGGCGGTGGGGCGGCGGACGACTCGGCATAGGAACGAGCCTGTATTCCGGTAAGAAAACCTTGCTCGAAACGACGGACTTCGATAAGCTTCAGACGGAACAGACCGCGCCCAATAAACTTTACGGAAAACTAATGCTGGGGGATGGAAAATGACGATACGACTTTACAACACGCTTTCCTTGGGCGTAGAGGAATTCAAGCCGGTTACGCCCGGCGAAGCCCGGTTCTATTCGTGCGGGCCGACAGTGTACCATTTCGCACACATAGGCAACATGCGCGCGTACGTCATGGCCGACGTCCTCAAACGCATGCTGATCGCCAACGGGCTTTTTGTGCGCCACATCATAAACATCACCGACGTAGGGCACCTGACCTCGGACGCCGACACGGGCGAGGACAAGATGGAAAAGGGCAGCCGCCGCACAGGGGAAAGCGTGCGGGACGTGGCCAAGTTCTATACAGAGGCGTTCATGCGCGACATGGACGACCTCAACAACCTGCCCCCGGCGGAGTACACGAAGGCGACCGATTTCATAAAAGAACAAATAGCTTTAGTAGAGAAGCTCGAAGCCCTCGGATATACGTATAAAATCGAGGGGGACGGAATATACTACGACACGTCGAAATTTCCCAGCTACGGCGAGCTGGGGCACCAGCCGCTAGACGAGCTGAAGGCCGGGGCGCGGATCGCCCTTGCGGACGGAAAAAGGAACCCGACCGACTTCGCGCTCTGGAAATTCTCGCCAAAGGACGAGAAGCGCCAGATGGAATGGGACAGCCCGTGGGGCGTCGGCTTCCCCGGATGGCACATAGAATGCTCGGCCATGTCGCTTGCCAAACTCGGCGACAGGCTGGACATACACTCGGGCGGCGTGGACCACATAAAGATACACCATACGAACGAAATAGCCCAGAGCGAGCCCGTAGTCGGCCACAAGTGGGTAAACCATTGGATGCACGTGGAGCACCTAAACGACAAGACCGGCAAGATGAGCAAGTCCGTTGGCGACTTTCTGACCATAACCGCCCTCAAAGAAAGAGGAATCCGCCCGATAGAATACCGCTATTACCTGCTGCTGGCGAGCTATCGCACCATGCTGGAATTCACCTTCGAGGGGCTGGAGGCCGCGGCGAAGGCCTACCGCAACCTAGTCGCCCGGGCCGCCCGCCTTATCGAAAACCCGGACCTGCCGGATTCGTCCAGGCCGGACGCGGCCGAGGCGGAGGCGTGGAAGCGCCGCATGCTCGACGCCGCAAGCAACGACCTGAACACCGCCGGGGTTATAGCCGCGCTCCAGGACGCGCTCAAGGACGGAAACATGTCCGACAAGACGAAGGCCGAGATAGCAAAATACGCCGACGGGCTTCTGGGCCTGACCATCATGGCCGACGCCCGGGCCCTGGAGGGCGGACGCGAAGTGCGGCCGGAGGGCAGGCTCCTCAAGCTCATAAAAGAACGCCAGGACGCCAAGGCCGCGAAGGACTGGGCCAAGGCCGACGCCATACGCGCGGAAATAGACGCCATGGGATACGCCCTGACGGACGAAAAGGACGGGGTGAAGGCGACGCGGAAATGACGGGGCGCCCGGAAGGCCGGCCGCCTAGAACTTTCCGCCGCGCAACATTAAATTATAATGTTGATTTCCGCGGCGGCGGCCGCTAATCTTAAAGCCATGGCAACGAAGCAGAACATCCGTAATTTTTCCATAATCGCGCACATAGACCACGGCAAGTCCACGTTAGCCGACCGCCTTATCCAAACGACCGGCGCGGTGCCCGAACGCGAGATGAAAGACCAGATCCTCGACAACATGGACATAGAGCGCGAGCGCGGCATAACCATAAAGGCGCAGACCGTACGCCTCGACTACAAGGGGTATATACTCAACATAATAGACACGCCCGGGCACGTGGACTTCTCCTACGAGGTCAGCCGCAGCCTGGCCGCCTGCGAGGGCGCCTTGCTGGTCGTGGACGCAAGCCAGGGCGTGGAGGCCCAGACCATCGCCAACGTATACAAGGCCTTCGACGCCGACCTGAAAATCGAAGTAATCCTCAACAAGATAGACCTGCCCGCGGCAGAGCCGGAGCGCATAAAACAGCAGATAGAGGACGTCATCGGCATAGACGCCTCGAACGCCCTTTTGATCTCGGCCAAGACGGGGCAGGGCGTGCCGAAGGTCCTCGACGCCATAATAGAGCGCTTGCCACCGCCCGCGGACAACGACGCGCTTCCGGGACGCGCCCTGCTGGTCGACAGCTGGTACGACGCATACCTAGGCGTCGTGATGCTGGTGCGCATAGTGGACGGCACGCTGTCCAAGGGACAGGCGTTCAAGATGATGAGCTCCGGCGCGCAGCACAAGGTCGAGCAGATAGGCGTATTCAGGCCCAAGATGACGCAGGTCGAGAAACTCTCGTCCGGCGAGGTCGGGTACATAATCAGCGGAGTCAAGAACCTTTCCGACTGCAAGGTCGGGGACACGATAACGCCATCCGACCGCCCGGCCATGGAGCCGCTGCCCGGATTCAAGCCGTCGATCCCGGTCGTGTTCTCGTCCATGTTCCCGGTGGACGCGAGCGACTATCCCGCGCTCAAGGAGGCGATAGCGAAACTCGCCCTGAACGACGCGAGCTTCACGCACGAGATAGAAAGCTCGGCCGCGCTCGGCTTCGGCTTCAGGTGCGGATTCCTTGGCCTTCTGCATATGGAGATAATACAGGAGCGGATCTGGCGCGAATTCGACCTGGACATAATCAACACCGCGCCCTCCGTCGCGTACAAAGTCCATCTTACCGACGGAACCACGATGGAGCTCATGAACCCGACCGACATGCCGGACGCGCCCAAGATCGCGTCCATGGAGGAACCGTGGGTGCGCGCAACCATAATGACGCCGGACGAATACCTCGGCGCGATAATAAAACTCTGCACCGACAGGCGCGGGATACAGGAAAACCTTACCTACGTCGGCGCGCGCGCCATGATAGTCTACAAACTCCCCCTGAACGAGATAGTGTTCGATTTCTACGACCGCCTGAAATCCATATCGTCCGGGTACGCGAGCTTCGACTACGAGCTGGCCGGATACTTTGAATCCGATCTGGCGAAAGTGTCCATACTTATCAACGAGGAACCGGTCGAGGCCCTGTCGTTCATAGCGCACAAGACCGTCGTCGAAAAGCGCGGGCGGGCCATATGCGCGAAGCTGAAGGACCTGATCCCCCGCCACATGTTCAAAATTCCGATACAGGCCGCCATAGGCGCCAAGATAATCGCGCGCGAAACCATATCCGCGTTCAGGAAGGACGTGACGGCGAAATGCTACGGCGG
>JAITSG010000061.1 GCA_031288035.1 Rickettsiales bacterium
AGCCGGGGCTGAGCGTGTTCGTGCCTAATTCTGGCGAGGGAGGCAAGCCCGCCGGGCCGAGCAATGTGGCGTTCGTCGCCCTCACCGCGGCGATTGTCGTGGCCACGGTCGCGGTAAGCGTGGCCACTGTCGGGGCCGGTGCCGCCCCCGGTGCGGCGATAATTACCGCAGTGCAGACCCTCCTGGTCGCCACTTTGAAATCCATAGCTATAAGCGTAGTCTTGGATCTTGTGCTGAACGTCGGCATGTCTGTCGCTCAGGGTAAGGATCTTGGCGAAACCTTAAGGGGCGTCCCTATGGCGGCCGTCAATTCGTTGAAGGCTGCGACCACCGGCCCCGGGCTGCTTACGAATGTCGGCGGCGCGTCCCTGTCGTTGTTGAAGTTCGGGAACATAGCTTACAAGGGCGTAAAATACGGAAACATAGTCCAAAAGGTTGCCGTCGGCGCCGGACAGGGCCTGATAAGCTCGGCGGCGAGCGGGGGAGGCGCGAAGGAGATAGCCCTTGCCGTCGGCCTTGGCGCGGCCACTGGTGCGATAGGCGGCGCGGCCGGCGAGGCGTCCGGCAAGATGGAAAAAGTCGTGGATATAGGCGTGTCGGCCGTCGCTGCCGGCGGATCTACCGCGGTGACCCAGGCTATCGCCACCGGTTCCGTCGATATGGAGAAGGTCGTCAAGAACGCGGCCAGGGCGGGGATGATGGCCAGCGTCGCCGGAGCGGCCAAGGAGATAGGCGGGGACAACAAAGTCCTGACCGCTGTCGCCGACACCGCGATAAACGCCGGCGTTGGCGCCGCGAACGCGAGCCTGGACGGCAAGGTCGGGGCCGACATGGCCATGGCCGCGGCTGCCGGAGGCATTTCCGCGGTCGGCGGCCATGTCGACGTCAGCGGCGAAGAAGGAAAGGACGGGATTGTTAAGGACAAGTATCTCGGTGCGGCGCTTAGGGTCGCAACCGCTGCCGGTGGCGCCGCTGTGACCGGAGACAATATAGGCTCGTCGGCCTTGAGCGCCGTGCAGGACAGCGCCCTGGGCCACGAGCTTCAGGATAAGGCGAAGGACGTCGCGGACGAGAAGGTTCTATCCAAGCTCGAAAGCGGGGGCTTCCTTAAGAATGCGCTGGCCAAAGTGCAGGGTATCGCGGCGAAAATCAACCAGAACAAGCTTGCCAAGGGCGTTATCGCCGGCGTGGCTGCCGCAGCCGTCACTATCGCCGCGGTTGCCGTCGTGTCCAAGATCTTGGACAAGATTCCGACCGAGCGGGAGGTGAGGGCCATGAAGGAGGAAGGCAAGGTGGAGGGCGATATAGTCGTTCAATATGTCAACCTGCCCGGCCAGGGCGGGCGCGGCGGTTGCGGCTCCGGCTGCAATGGAGGGGCCGGATACATACTCTTGGAGCGCCTCGACGATTGAACGTTTTTGGACGATTGAACGTTTCTGGGCGCCCGCGTTTTTCTCTGCCGCGGTTCCGGCGCCGCCCGAGTGGTAAGGGTGGATAAGAAAGCAGTTATTCCGGCTTTTTCATCTCGCCGCTGTCGATTTTTTCCTTCATAACCTTAAGGACTTTTTCATAGTCGTTCTTGGTATCGACGGCTATTGACTTCGCGTTGACCTCGACCATCTGCAGCGGCCATCCGTTCTCTACGAAGCGCAGGAGTTCTATGTCCTCGATAAGCTCCATCTTGCCCTTCGGGGTTTTAAGGAAGAATTCCAGCGCCTCTATCCTGAACCCGTATATGCATGTCTGCTTGAAGAATGTGTACTCTATGCTCGCCTTCGGGTTGGGGCAGGGGGAGCGCGTCATGAACAGGCACCGGTTGGCCGAATTCGTGATCACTTTCGGTATGGAGTTGTTCACGACCTCCACCGGGTCGGTTATCGGGGTCATAAGGTTCGCGACCTTTAGCTCCGGGTCTTTCTCGAACGGCGGGATTATCGCGCGGATGACCTCCGGCTCCATTATCGGCTCGTCGCCCTGGACGTCTACGTACAGGTCGGCCGGATTTTGCATCGCGACCTCGGCTATGTCGTTGGTGCCGTTCTTGCCTTTGCCCGAGGCCTTTAGCCATTTCATGCCGAGCTTTTCGCATACCTCTATCACGTCGTCGTCCGGAGTGACCAGCACGACGTCCGAGAACTCCGCGACCTTCTTGGCCTGCTGGTACGTCCACCACATCATGGGCCTGCCGTAGAAGTCGGCGAAGCATTTTTTCGGGAATCTCGTCGAGCCGGACTTGACCGGCACGCAGCACAGTATTTTCATATTTTCTCTCCTTTGCTCTTCGTTGCAGCGCTCGGCCGCGGGTTAATCGTTATGGATATTATAAATATTTTTTTGTAAATTACAATAAAAAAGCTTGACAAATCGACGAGGGGGGGGGGGTATTTTGTCTAAAGACGGAAATAAAAATCCGTAAAAACAACATAAAACAACCAAATTGGAGGTAGATGATGAACAAGGTTATAAACATAGATTATTCCAAACTGTCCGGCGACGCGGCGGAGATGATTCGGGAAGTTTCTCCGGAAACGGCCAAGGCCGCGTTCGGCAAGAACGTCCAGAACGTAGAGATAGCGTGGAGCTCGCTTTGCAACCATGCGGGCGCGGGGAACAAGAAATGCGGAAGCTTCTGCATCAACTGCGGCGCGGACTATGCTACCAGCGCGTACGGGCAATTCCTGTTCGACCGCGGTTTGTGGGAGCGTGTCGCATCCGACATAGCCTCTACCGGATACAAGGGCCGCTTCCAGTGCAACCGGTACAACGAACCGTTCGCCGTAGGCGTCGACGATCTGAAGTTCTATATCGGGACGCTCAGGAAATATAATCCGGACTGCCAGATAATATTCAATACGAACGGGGATTTCCTGACGCGCGAAAAGCTCGACGCCGCGCGCGACGCCGGGTTGAGCTCGCTCAACATACAGATTTATCCCAGCCTCGGATCCGGCGAGGCTCATTCCACAGAAACCTCGCGCAAGTACCTTGAGAAATACGAGGAAAAGTTTGGCCTGAAGGCAGAGCCGGTCATGGAGTGCAGCGGCATCTACGACGAATACAAGCTCGTCTATGACGGCGTGGACGCGCTCGTGTATGCCAAGAACATACCTATGCTCGGGTGCAACCGGGGCGAGGCTGTGGCTGTCGGCCGTCCGGCCGAGCGCCGCG
>JAITSG010000004.1 GCA_031288035.1 Rickettsiales bacterium
TGGAGATGTCCGCGCCGAGGAGCGCGGACAAGGCCTACGCCAGCGCGGATAGTGCGAGGATGGAGGGCAAGGAGGTGCTGCGCCTGGAGGGCGTGGAGTACACAGCGTGCGCCGAGGGGCGTCCCGGCTGCCCCGACGTTCCGGCGTGGAGGATAAGGGCTGGCGGGATAACCGAGAATCTTGAGGACCACTCCATGTGGTACAGGAACGCGGTCTTGTACATGTGGGACGTACCGGTGTTCTATCTTCCGGTACTTTACAGCTACGATCCGACTGTCAAGGACAAGACCGGGCTCCTGACGCCGAGCATAGAGGCCGATTCCACGCTCGGCACCGTGTACAAGCAGCCGCTGTTCGTAAAGATAAACGACTACAACGACATGACGATCACGCCGAAGATGACCAGCAACCGCGGCGTCATATGGGACGGCGAATACAGGACGAACCAGAAGTACATGGCCGCGAGCGCGCGCGGAAGCTACAAGGGCGGCGACGAGTACTACGCCGCGGATCCGTCCGCCGCCCGCTGGTATTTCAGGTCCGTGGGAGATGCCGAGTTCAGCGACGTATGGAGGGCCAGCTTCGACATAGAGCGCACGTCCGACAAGACTTACATGCGCATATACGAGCTCAACTCGTCCCCGTGGACCACTTCCACCGCGGCCCTGGAGGGGATACGCAACAGGAGCTATCTGACCGCGCGGTTTTACGAATACCAGAACATGCGCACTCTGCCCAACGACTATACGCCGCTGGTGCTGCCGGTCGTGGACTACAGCCGGTCGTTCGATCCGAACTCGCTGGGCGGCGTGGCGGAGTTCAAGTTCAACTCCGCGCGCATAATCCGCGAATACCGCGATCCGAACATACTGGACGAGGGCTATGTTAGGGCGAGCTCCATCGCCCGGTACGCGCAGCCGGTGCAGACCGATTGGGGCGGCGTGGCCACGTTCGCAGCGGCGGTCAGGGGGGATTTTTATTCCCTATCCGACATAGGCGGCCCCGGCGCGGCTAACGCGTATTCCGGTTCCCAGTCGCGCGGCAGCGCCTCGGCCAGCATCAAGCTCGAAGCGCCCATGTACAGAAAGTCCCGGGCCGGCGTCGGCGAGATTCTGGAGCCGATAGTCCAGGTGGTGTCCTCGCCCAAGCATTCGGCCAGCCCGAACATACCGAACATGGACAGCAAGTTCATGGAGGTCGACGCGTTCAATTTGTTCGAGGAGGATCGCTTCGCCGGGTACGACGTGTTCGAATCCGGCGCGCGCGCGAACTACGGGCTTAGGTACAGCAGGTCGGGAAGCGAGAAGCTTAGCGTGTTCGTGGGCCAGAACTATAACATAGACGTGCCCGAAGATCTGTATACGGACGGAAGCGGGCTGAAGAACGGCTCCGGCTTTTCCGACGTGGTGGCGAGCGTCCAGTACGTTCCGGCGCCGTTTTTAAGCGTGAACTACAAGACCAGGCTCGAGCAGGAGACGCTGGCCGTGAACAGGCACGATCTGTCGCTCGGCGTCGGCCCGCCGGCGTTTCGGTTCAGCTCCAGCTACGTGTATTTCAAGAGTATGTACGTGGAGGACGAGGAGCCCATAAGGAAGGACGAGGCGCAGTTTTCCCTCTCCTCGCGCCTGACGGCCTACCTCGACGCGAACACTTGGGTCCGCTACGATTTGGAGAAGAGCAAGGTGCTCAGCCGCGGGGGGAGCGTGGTCTATTCGAACAACTGCCTCAGGTTTGCGCTCAACCTGTACGAGGAGTTCACTTCCGACGCCGATTATTTGGGCAAGAGGTCTATATCCTTCACGCTTGCGCTCAAGACGCTGGGCGAAATAAGTTCGAGCTTCAACATAACGCCGGAGGTGCAATGATGCAAAAAAAGACATTCGCGAAACTTCTGTTTGCTTTGGCGCTGGCCCTGTCCTCTCCCTGTTTGGCGGCGGAAAGCAGGATAGCGGCCGTGGTCAACGGCGAGATAATAACGTCGTACGAGCTCGACGGCCGCGTGTCGTTCACCCGATCGCTGATGAAGGGGGCGAAGCCTCCGGCCGGCCTTCGGGGAAAGATTCTGGAGGAGATGGTGAACGACAGGCTCAAGCTGGCCGAGGCGTCCAAGTTCGGGGTCAAGGTGGAGGATGCGGAGATAGACGAGACCGTAAGGAGGATGGAGGATTTTTACGGCGTGAAGATAGACAAGTCGCTCGCGTGGGTGCGGGGCCAGGCGAAGGCGGACGTCGCATGGAACAAGTTCGTGTTCGGCTACCTGCGCTCGCTCGTCGGCGTCAGGGACGGCGAGATAGACGGCGTCATAGGAGACTATTCTTCGCGGAAAGCCTACGAATACTCGCTCGTCCCGCTGCTGGCGGACAGGAAAAGGCTGGACGATCTGGCGCCCGAGGCGAGGAAGGTTTCCTCGTGCTCGGGGTTCAAGGCGTTCGCGGCCAAGCACGGGGCCGCGGGTTCCGGGGCGGAGATAAAGGTGGGCGAGGCGGACATGAGCCCGGCCCTCGCGGCCGAAGTGGCCGCTCTGGGCGAAAGCGGCCTTTCCTCTCCCGTCGAGGGCGCGGGCGGCCCGGCGATGTTCTACCTGTGCTCCAGGAAGGAAACCGGGAAGCCCGCCCTTCCGCCGCCGGACAGGGCCAAGGTGCGCCAGGACCTGTTCATGGGCAAGCTGGAATCGCTTTCTCAGAGGCATTTCGGGAAGCTCCGCGCCGGCGCGGCGGTGGAGATAAGGGAGTAAGGCGGGCCGTCCTACGATTTCTCTTTACTTGCGGCGCCAAAGGTTTTAGACTGGCACAAGCGTTTTCTTGAAGCGGAGCTTTTTATGTTTTCGACTTTTACATCGGTTTTCTCGAACGATCTGGGCATAGACCTCGGCACGGCGAACACCCTGATATACGTGAAGGGCAAGGGGGTGGTGCTGGACGAGCCTTCCGTGGTCGCCATAGCCGACGGCGAGGGCGGCAGGAAGGAGATACTGGCGGTGGGCGAGGAGGCCAAGAGGATGCTCGGCCGCACACCGGGCAACATCCGCGCGGTCAGGCCGCTTAAGGACGGCGTCATCGCGGATTTCGAGGTGGCTGAGGCCATGATAAAGTTCTTCATAAAGAAGGTTTTGAAGGGCCGTTCTTTCGCTTTTCCGCAGGTTATAATCTGCGTGCCGTCCGGCTCTACTCCGGTCGAGCGCCGCGCAATACAGGAATCGGCCGAGGTCTGCGGCGCGCGCAAGGTGTATTTGATAGAGGAGCCCGTCGCGGCCGCCATAGGCGCCGGCCTTCCGATAGACGAGCCCGCGGGCTCCATGGTTGTCGACATAGGCGGCGGCACGACCGAGGTTGCGATACTGTCCCTTGGCGGCATAGTGTACGCCAAGTCCGTGAGGATAGGCGGGGACAAGATGGACGACGCGATAATCGACTATATCCGCCGCAACCACAACCTGCTGGTGGGCGAGCGTTCGGCCGAGACGATAAAGAAGGAGATAGGCTGCGCCGTTCCCGATTCCGACAAGGACGGGCGGACCATCGACATAAAGGGGCGCGACCTGATGAACGGCATCCCGCGCGAGCTCACGCTTTCCGAGGCCCAGATAGCCGAGGCCCTGGCCGAGCCGGTGCGCGCGATAATCAATGCGGTCAAGACGGCGCTCGAGAACACGGCGCCCGAGCTAGCGGCCGACATAGTGGACAAGGGCATAGTCCTGACCGGCGGCGGGGCGTTCCTTCGGAACCTCGACTTCGCGATCCGCCATGCGACGGGCCTTCCCGTGTCCATCGCGGACAATCCGCTGCAGTGCGTGGCGCTCGGCACCGGCAAGGTCATGAACGACATAAAGAACTACCGCCACATACTCTCGACCATGTATTGAGCGCGCTTGGGGCCATAATCGATTATATTTTCCCCGAGCGGTGTTTCGGGTGCGGGGCCGTCATGCGCCTGGGCCGCGGCTTGTGTCCCGAATGCTATAGGAAGGCCGAATTCATATCCGAGCCGTCGTGCGCGTATTGCGGGGCTCCCATGGAATTCTCTCCGCTGGAGAATCCCGTGTGCGCGCGCTGCGTAAGGCGCCGCCCGTCGTTCACTAGGAGCGTGAGCGTCATGAAGTACGGCGACATGGCGCGTGCGATAATCCTGCCCCTGAAGCATGCGGACAAGACCTATATCGCGAAATGGGCGGCCGAGCTTATGTTCGCGCGCGGCCGCGGCCTCGTGGAGGCGTGCGATGTGATAGTGCCGGTTCCGATACACAGGATGCGCATGCTGAAGCGCCTTTACAACCAGTCGGCGCTCATAGCCAAATTCCTCTCGAAGATGGGGCACAGGCCCCTGGCGCCGGGCGGCCTGATCCGCGTCCGCAACAGTCCCAGCCAGGGCCGTATGGGATTCAGGGACAGGAGGAAGAACGTAAGCGGGGCCTTCGCTCTCAGGGATCCGGATGCTTTCGTGGGCAGGCGCGTCCTGCTCGTCGACGACGTTGTTACCAGCGGCGCGACGCTCGAGGAATGCGCCCGCGTGCTCCGCGCCTGCGGCGCCGCTAGGGTGTTCTGCCTCACCTTCGCGAAAGTTTGTGATTGAAACGGCGGACCCGGTAATATATAATGTTTTCGGAGGGGAAAGTGGGGAGCGTTCAAGGCTTGCTGGCACTCGGTTTTTCAAACGCCTTTCTGGCGCTTGTGGTGGCTTTTGTCTTCGCCTCCGGCCTTCTGTTGGCCGTTCTCATGAGCAAGAGGACCGGGTGGTTTTTGCCGCGGCCCGGGGAAACGCGCCTTCCGGACTTTTTGCCGTTTGAAAGGCTGCTGGACGACGGCTCCACCATAATATGCTCTAACGGTTCGCTCGTGCGCGTGTTCAAGGTGCATGGCGTGATGTCGTCCTTTGCGCGCGTAGAGACGGTGCAGGGTTATCTGGAGGCGCGCCAGAAGTGGGTCGACTCTCTCTCGGAGATAAGCGTCGAGAGCCGGATATTCACGCTTCGCGAGAAGGTCAGGAACGACATGCTCGCGGTGGAAGGGACTCGCGCGTTGGGCGAGATAGCGAGGAAGTGGTCGGAGGCCAAGGCCGACATATTCGTCAACTCGCACTACATAGTGCTGTCTGTCAACGGCCGCAGGGACGGCATGAAGGATCTCGACGCCGCCGCTTCGAATCTCGAGGCCATATTGGCGCCGTTCGGGATCAGGAAGCTGGTCGAGAAGGGCGGTTCCGAAAGCCCGCTTTCCTTCTTCGCCCATATAATAAACCAGGTTTCAAGGCCCGAGCCCAGGGGCCGCGGCGTGGCGGACGGCATATCCGAGTTCCTGGTCGGGGACGAGGTTTTCTTCAGCAACAGGGGCGCGATAAGGTTTTCGAGCGGCCCGCGCGAGAAATACATGGCCGTGGTCGGGATAAAGCAGGAGGCGGGCCAGGCGGACGAGCAGATGCTCTCGGACATACTCGCGCTCAATTACGAGCTTTCTGTCCTGCACAACGTCTATCCTATATCGAAGCTCAAGGCCCAGATGATACTCACGAACCAGCGGCGCGCGGCGTCCGCCACGTCGTTTTCCTACGACGTCGTGCGCCAGTACGACGACGCCCTGGCGCTGATAGAGCAGAGCGACGAGGATCATCAGACGCTGGTCAACTACGCCGAAACGTTCTTCGTGTCGGCGTCGAGCCCCGAGAGCCTGGACAAGGCCGTGTTCGAGATAGAGAAGATCTGCCGCCTGTACGGCGTGGTTCCCGTGCGCGAGGGCTGGGTGGCCCAGGCGTCCTGGTTCGCGCAGTTTCCGACGTACGACGTCTATCCGCGATCTTACAGGCTGCTGTCTCGCGCTGCCGCCTGCCTGTTCAATTTCGAGCGCCAGCCCGAGGGCTTGGGGAAGTGCGACTGGGGCGACAGCCCCTTGACCGTGTTTCCGACGTACCAGGGCACGGCGTACCAGTTCCAGTTCCATGTTTCAGCGGAGCAGGCGGCCGTGGCGCACACCATCGCGATAGGTCCCACCGGCCAGGGGAAGACCACGCTCTATTCGTTCCTCGCGGGCCAGGCCATGAGGTTCAGGGATCTCAAGGTGTTCTTTTTCGACCGCCACCGCGGGGCCGAGATATTCACGTACGCGGCTGGCGGCGACTATATAAACTTCGAGGGGGACACCAAGGACAGGGACGCCCTGCACGGCGGCCAGACCGTGCATTTGAATCCGTTCCGCATAGAGGACACGCCCGAGAACCGTTCGTTCCTCCGCCGCTGGCTCAGGGAGATAACGCAGGTCAGCGACGCGGCCAGCGAGGCCGAGATAGCCCGTGCGATAACCACGGCGTTCGATTATCTGGAGCCGTCCAAGCGCTCTCTCAAGAACCTGTACAAGTCCTGTTTCTCGCCTGCCGGGGCCATGCGGCGCGAGCTGTTCCGGTTCGTGGACGATTCCCAGTACGGCGGGCTGTTCAACGCTCCGTCGGACACGCTCGACCTGACCGGGCGCTTCAACGCGTTCGATTTCACGTACCTGTTCGACGACGACGTCCTGGCGCCGGCGGTGGTGAGCTATATCATGAACCGGATACAGAACATCACCGGCCGCACCGGGAGTCCGTCGCTGATAATCATAGACGAGACCGCGCCCATGCTTGCGAATGCGGAGTTCAGCCGGAATTTCGTGGCCGGGTTGCAGGAGGGGCGAAAGAAGCGCCAGGCCTATCTGGCCGCGTTCCAGCAGCCCAACCTCGTCGATCGGATGGGATTGGGCGACGTCATCCGCGGCCAGATGCAGACGCAGGTGTTTTTCAAGAACGCACAGGCCCGGCCCGAGGATTACCAGGGCTGGAACCTTACGCCCAAGGAAATGGCGTTCGTCCAGGGCAAGGCTTACAAGGACATGAAGTACGCGATACTGTTCAGGAAGCCCTCCATCGACGAATCCGTCATACTGAACGTCGATCTGTCGGGTCTCGGGCCCTATCTGCGGCTGTTCGATTCCGGGCGCAAGTCCGTGCTCATGGTGGAGGAGCTGCGCAAGGCCCACGGCGACAAATGGGTGGAAGTATATGTTGGCTAGGCGTCTTTTCGCATCCGCCCTGCTCCTATTCTGCGCGCCGGCCTTGGCCGGGGTCGACTGCTCGCCGTACGGGAGGGAGCCGGGAATCCGGGTCGAGATAAAGAATCCGGAACCCAGAATACAGTCCATCATGGCGGAAAGCATGCAGAAGCTTCCGCTCGACAATCCGAGGCACACTCTGGGCCTGACGGTTGCCGACTTCGTGATCGGGTTCGAGTTCCGGCTCGAATCGACCGAGGTGGATGGCGGTTTCTGCACGGCCATATCGGACATAGGCTTCGGCATGGGGTACAGCGGCATAGAGGTGTTCATAGACGACCGCGTCCGTCCGGGCACCGAATGCCACGCCGCGGTGATGGAGCATGAGATGGAGCATGTGGGGATATTCCGCCGGGTGCTGGAGAAATACGGCCCGCTGATAAGGAAGGAGCTGGAGATAATCGCCATGAACCTGGATCCGGTGTTTTTGGAAAAGACGTCCGAGAGGGCGATAGACGGCATGGTTTCGAATCAGGTGTACGAGAGCGAGCGGATAAGGGTCCTGACCGGCAAGATGGAGCGCGAGAAGATGGATTTGAACGCGGCTCACGACAGTTCGGACGAATACGCGCGCATCGGGCGGATCTGCCGCTAGGGGCGAGGGCGCTTGTTTCGCGCGAACCTTTTACTGATGTTTTCCTTGACCCTGGCGACGTATTTTTCCATAGTCCTGTCGTCCTTGATTTCATTGCGGTTGTAGTATTCATACGATTCGTCCCAATCAGGCCGCCGCTCTCCGCTGACCACGTCGCCGCGCGCCTTTTTCATCCGGAACTCTTCCTTCGACTTGCCCCAATAGTGGTTCAGCCGCATCTTGTCGTACGCGGGCTTGCGCCACATTCCTCTCAGTCCGTGTATTTCCATCTGCCTTTTGGTGTTGCGCGTGATAAAGGGTCCGGCGAACCTCGCGTTGTGGGTAAGCATCCGTATGGCGCGCCGCGGGTTCACGATCGACTTGAACATGCGGTTGCGCTCAAACTCCGGCCTCGAATGCGCGGTGAAGCGCTCTATGACCAGGCCGTCGGTTTTCTTGTCAAAACCGTTGTCGCCGTAGAATAGCCAGTTGACGCATACGGCCGGCAGGTCCTCGTATTCGCGCAGTATTTCGGGTATCGTAGGCTTCGATATCGGCACAAGGAATTCGTCCAGATCTATGAAGGCTATCCAGCGGTCGGTCGCGCGGTGTTTCGCGAGCGCGTCGTTGTACGCCGCGGACTGTTGTCCGGTTCCGGGCCAGGATTTATGATCGGCTATGCCGTCGCGGACATACGGGGCCAGAACGGTCTTGGTGTCGTCCGTCGATTCGTTGTCGTATATATAGAATTTCTCCACGCCGACCAGCAGGTGGTATTCTATCCATTCAGCTATGTACGCGGCCTCGTTCTTGACTATCGCGCATGCGGACAGGTAGGTCGGGAATTTTTCGGGTTCGCCCTCGCGCTTGAGCCTGCGCTTGAATGCCAGATATTCGCGGACGTAGCCTTCCCGCACGGCGTCCCTGAATCCCTTCGACGGGACGAGCGCGCACAGGATTCTCCGAAGCTTGCGTCCGATCTTTCCGTATTCCATCGGCTCGATTATAGGCGCGCTGGCGCCTATGCGCAACAATTTTGCTTGACTTGCGTCCATACTATGATATTTCTGGCTCCATGGACAATGTAAAGGGCAAGAAGAGGATCTGTCCGGACTGCGGGAGCGCGTTTTACGACATGAACCGGCCGGACATAGTCTGTCCCAAGTGCAGGAAGGGTTTCCGCGAGGACGAGGAGATAGAGTTCATCCGCTCCAAGAAGCGCACCGCGGCGAAGGAGGCTCCGGCGGATCCCGTTGATTCCGCGGCCGCGGACGACGAGATGGAGTACGGCGACGATCCGGCCGAGGTGCAGGAGCTTTTCAAGCCGGACGAGGAATAGCCGCGGCTTCGGCCCGCCTTATCTTATCGTCATTATCGGGATTATTCCTAACAGGTTATAGCAGATCTTGTTCGGCGAGGCGACCTTGGTCATCACGGTTATGCGCGAAAACAGGCGGTATTTCGTGACGGTCTTTTTCTGGTGTCCCTCGAATATCCCGCTTAGGCCGTACTCTTGCGCGAAGACGGCGAGGAGTTCGCGCACGCGCTCGTGCGACCGGCGGGCCGCCGGGTTGGGCCTGTTCGTGGCGGACGACGGGGTGTTCGTATAGCAATACATTGCGCCCGGGGCGGCCGCGACCCTGTTCGCGAAATATACCGCCTGGACCGAGAACAGGAGATCTTCCTTGCTTGACAGGCTCTCCTCGAACCTGAGTCCATGCCGCACAATGAGGTCGCGCCTGAACATGAAACGCACGCACATTCCGCCCTCGTCGGCTATCATGCGCATCTTTGCCTCGCCCCCTATGACTACGAGAGGCTGGGAGAAGCCGTGCGCGCGTCCGTCGCGTTCGCTGTAATAGCCGCACGCGGCGACCTCCGCCCCCGCGCCGGTGGCGGCGCAAAGCATGAGGGCGAGGCTCCCGCTGTTCAGGAAATAGTCGTCCGCGTCGCAGAAATATATCCAGTCGCCGTCGGCCATGGATAGCCCCCTGTTGCGCGCGGACGAAACGCCGGCGTTTTCCTGGCGAACCGTCCTCATCCGGCCGTCTTGCGCGGCATAGCTCTCCAGTATTTTGGAAGACCCGTCGGTCGAGCCGTCGTCCACCGCTATTATTTCCAAGTCGCCGTGGGTCTGCGAAAGCACGCTGTCAATGCAGCGCCCAAGATATTCGGCCGCGTTGTAGACGGGTATTATTACGGATATTTTTTGTCTACGGAGGGGTATTTTGTCCATTCATTTTATCTCCTGTCAATGTATTTTCCCATGAAAAGGCGGCTGGATTTCGGTAATTTTGGGAAGGGAAGCCAAGCTTGCGGCATACCGTTCGTCCCGTTCCGAATAGCGCCTCGTCCGGCCGTCGTCCATGAACAGGGGGTCCGCGCGCCGGAGCTTGGCCATGTATTTATCGCCCGCGGCGCACGGGTGTTTGAGGAATTCTCTGGGCGTAAGGTCTAGTATGCGAAACAGCTCGTCGAGCTCCCCGTCCTTCGCGCCGCGGAGCCGGGCGATTATTTCCTCGTCGCCGTACTCGTACAGGTCGTCGAATTTAAGTATGCCCTTGTTTATGGCCGACTTGATGGTCCGCGCAAACACATGATACAGTTTTGCCGGAGCGTACGCGGCCCAAAGCGTCCTGTCCATATGGGAGTACAGGTGTGCGAACCGGCGCGCGGCGGCCATGGTCTTGAACGCGAAGCGGCCGTCCGCCACGGTCAGTGAATCGGCGAAAGCCCTAAGCTCTTCCGGCGTCGCCCACCCGGCGAAGTTCCGGCCTGGCATAAGCTCGCGCATGGTATAGTCGAGCCTGTCCGCGCATATATCGGGCAGCGGCAGCTCTTTCAAGGTGAAGTTCCTGTCGTCCATTATATAGGCCGGGTCGAATCCGTGCTTTTCAAGTATCCGGGATATTCCGCTCTTTTCCGCGTAGCGCGCGCGGATAGTGTCGCCGTACTCTCCGAGCGCGGCGGCATTTTCGTCGCCATAGACCACGTAGTCCACCAGGTGCGAGAACGCGGAGTGGGACGCGTCGTGGACCAGGCCGGCTATCTGCTCCTCTATGGGGGCGCCGAAGCGGCGGAGCAGCAGGAACACGCCGATAGAGTGTTCCAGTCTGGAGGTATTGTCCGAAAACTCGGTGCACGGGAACTTCGTCGCTAACATTCCTATGCCGGCCAGGCGCCTCATGGCCTTCGATTCTAGGAGCTCGCCCACGATAGGCTCGTCGACTCGGAAGTTCCCGTATATGAGGTCTGAGAGTATCATGCCGGCCTCACAGTCTCTGGACTATTTTCATGGCTTGTTCCAGCATCCAGTACCGCCTGTCTTCGCGCGAATAGTCTGTCCATTCGCGCTTGTCCCATTCCGGGCCGTCCAGGCAGTCCCCGCCGTAAAATATCTGGCCGAAAAGCGCGCCGTTATATCGCGCCGCCGCCAAATAGCTGGCGCATTCCATTTCGACCGAGATGCAGCCTTCGGCTTTCCTCGACGCGAACAAGCCGTTGGTTTCGCGGTAGAATGCGTCCGTAGTCCAGGTTTTCCCCTTTGCGAAGGGGATTTCGTTCTCGGTCAGATAGTCCTCTATGGCCTCGACCGCCCTTTTGTCCGCGTCTATCCAGCGTGACGGGGCGGCGTAATGGTACGATGTTCCCTCGTCCCTAAGGGCGGATATGGGCAAAATAAGCTTCCCTCTCGAAATTTCTTTGTCCAAGACGCCCGCGCTGCCTATTGCTAGGAATTTCCTGCATCCCATGGCCGAGATTTCGTCTATCTGCGCCGCGGCTAGCGGTCCGCCTACCAAGGCGGGCGTCAAGCAGATCTGCGCGCCGTCAAAATCGACTTTATGGATTTTCGCGCAAATCCCGCCGCCGGCCACAGTAAATTGCGAGACGGTTTCGCTTGGATATCTTTGGGTCAGTTTTTCGACCGCCTCGGCGAAGAAGCACAGCACGCAGCGCTCCGGCATGTTCGGTATAGGCGCAATGATTTTCCTAGAATCTATCTTGACTTCGCGGGAGGAGTCGAACTCTAGGATCGGGAACTCTTTTTTCATCCGGCGGCTTTCCTTTCGCGGCCTCGGCGCCGTTTTGCCCTGCGCGCCGTACATATGTTACGCGCCCGCCCGTCGTTTTTCAATATTTTTATCAATTCTATCGATATTGCGGGGTTCATGGTTTATCTTGCCATAACCCAGGGATTAAAAGGATGGATGGGGCGAAAGAATAGATCATAGGAAAATCTTCGCGGCCCGCGCGGCGGACCTTTACAGATAAACAGGACTCGTCCGAACAACCGGGCTCTGCCTGGTTTTCGGACTCCGAATTCCAATCGAAAAAGAGCAAAGCCGTTAGGCGAGCGCGACTTTTCGATTGATGTTGGTGTAAAATACAGGACGATTCTGGAACCATAAAAACAGGACTCGTCCGAACAACCGGGCTCTGCCTGGTTTTCGGACTCCGAATCCCAGGCGGAAAAGAGCAAAGCCGCTAGGCGAGCGCGACTTTTTCGATTGATGTTGGTGGAGGTGAAGAGATTCGAACTCTCGACCCCTTGATTGCGAACCAAGTGCTCTAGCCAGCTGAGCTACACCCCCGTAAAGTCAAAAAGCAAACTCGTCCGAACAACCGGGCTTTGCCTGGTTTTTGGACGCGAATTCCCCAATCGGAAAAGAGCGGAGGCGCCAGCCGAGCGCGATTTTTCGATTGATTATTGGTGGGTGCAAAGAGACTTGAACTCCTGACCTCTACCATGTCAAGGTAGCGCTCTAGCCAGCTGAGCTATGCACCCGTATAAAAAGCAATACATACGCGCGGGCAAAACCCGCGTCGCGCCATAGGATAGCGGGGAAGCAAGGCGAAGTCAAGGCTCTTTCTCGGCATGGCAAAACCCGGCGCGCGTCCGTCGGATTCCGCCGGCCGCGTTCACTTCAGCCTGGCCGCCTCGCGGCGCCTGAGTATGCTGTCGAGTTTTTCCAGCACCCTCCTCGGCGGATCTAGGCCGGGTTCGTACTCCTTTGTTCCCGTGCCGAAGCGTATGCGCCTTCCGGGCGCTATCTTCGTGCGGTAATATATGGGTTTTTCGGACATGATGTAGGCCAGTTCCAGCACGTACGAGAACATATTCTCGGTGAACCATGTCTGGCCGTCCGGGTCGACGCGGGTGAATTCGGACGGATTCCTATGGTCGCCCTCGGACACGGGCGGAAAGGACGGCAGCCCGCCGGAGGCCGCCCCTTCGGCCGGCGCGAAATAGTCGCGGAGCTGGATATAGCCGTACGAATCGTTGATGACCGTAGCGAACGGGAGGAAGGCCAAAAACTGCGTCAGGAAGCGGTTGTTGTAAAGCGCCTCAATGGCGTCCGGATCCTTTCTGCCGAGGGCCGTCAGCTCCGCGTGCGTCGTCTGCCACATGTTCAGGCGGAGCTGGTCGTTCCATCCCGGTTCTTCCGGCTCCGGATGCTTGAAGTATTCGCGCTTGACGTAATCTTGCGTCAGCATGTATTCCTCGCGCGAGAGCGAAAGCCTGCCCGGTTCGGACAGCCGTATGCGCCGGAGCATTTCTTCCTCGGTCGGCTTCCATCCGCCGGAGGGCGTTTTAAGCAGGCTTCTCGTGTACGGCAGGCCCATGCCGTCCGCCGCGGCGAAAAAGCAGTGCACGGCCCCGCCGGCCGTGCACGGAACGCGGATTTCGCGCGGGTCAAGTACCTGCGAGGGGTTTATGTTTTTGGGGTCGGCCCTGCTCTTCTTTTCCCAGTCGAGGTATTTTGCCAGCTGGGACTCGGCGTCTATGGTTGCCGCGTCTATGATGAGGGTCAGCGGCCCCCCGAAATCATGCCGGCGGGCGAACTCTATGTTTACCTTGTCGAGAAGCCGGTCGGCCACTGCCAGCGTGAAGAACATGAGGGCGTTGACCGAATAGTTGAAATCCGAAAGCTTCCTTTCCGGATTCGGGCGGAAATTTTTGAGTGCCGACAGCGGGAACAGCATCTTTTCCGTCGTCCGTCCGGCAAGATGCTCCCGTATTTCGTCGAGCTTTTGCTTGGCGTTCATTTTATGCTCCTTTTTGGCCCGTCCCCTCATGCCGGAGCTTTGTGTCAGTCCACGAACGTTCTCAGCTTCTTGGCCCGCGTCGGGTGCTTGAGCTTCCGGAGGGCCTTGGCCTCTATCTGGCGTATGCGTTCGCGCGTGACCAGGAATTTCTTGCCCACCTCTTCCAGTGTGTGGTCTGAATCCATGCCTATGCCGAATCTCATGCGCAGCACGGATTCCTCGCGCGGGGTTAGGGTGGAGAGCACCTGCGACGTTATTTCCCTAAGGTTGGAGTTGACGACCGCATCGAGAGGCTTTACCACGTTCTTGTCCTCCACGAAGTCCCGGAGCGAGGAATCCTCGTCGTCGCCCACCGTGGTTTCGAGGGATATCGGGGGCCGCGCTATGCGCAGCACCTTTCTTATCTTGTCGATAGGCATCCCGATTTTTTTTGCGAGCTCCTCGGGCGTGGGCTCGCGCCCTATGTCCTGCATCATGACGCGCGACATTTTCTTGAGCTTCGTGATAGTTTCTATCATATGCACGGGTATGCGGATGGTGCGGGCCTGGTCGGCGATGGAGCGCGTTATCGACTGGCGTATCCACCACGTGGCGTAGGTGGAGAACTTGTACCCGCGGCGGTATTCGAACTTGTCCACGGCTTTCATGAGGCCTATGTTGCCCTCCTGCACCAGGTCTAGGAACTGCAGCCCGCGGTTGGTGTATTTCTTGGCTATCGATATCACTAGGCGGAGGTTGGCCTCTATCATTTCCTTTTTCGCCCTGGTTTCCTCGTGCTCGCCCTTCCTGACCACTTCTACGACTCTCTTATAGTCCTTTAGCCCCAGGCCGGTTTCGGAAAGTATCTTTTCCATATCCTCGCGCACCTTGGCTATTTCGTCGGCGTGGACTGTGGTGAAGCGCTCCCATCCCTTGGTGCCGAGCTTCGCGACCTTCCGTATCCATGCCGCGCTTACGCCGGATTCCGGATACTGGGCGAGGAATTCCTCGCGCTTTATGCGGGAGTTTTCAGCCAGGCGCAAGAGCCGTCCCTCGAGCGCTACCAGCCGGCGGTTCTTGTCCACCATTTCCTCTACTATTTCGGATATCCTGCCGTCGCCGAGCTGTATCTGGGACATTAGCCCCACCATTTCCTGGTTTAGCCTCTCGCGCTTGGCGGCCCAGGAGGCGAGTTCGGGCTTCGCGCTTGCCGCCGGGCGCGCCCGGTCGAGCTTTTCTATCCTCGAATGCGTCCTTTTTATCCTTTCGAATGTCTCCATGACCTGCGGCGTCAGGGCGGTTTCCATCGCGCTTATGGAGACCGAGGCGGCGTCCTCGTAAAAGTCGGGCTCGCCCTCTTCTATCTCGTCGTCCGTTTCATCTTCCGATATTCCCTCGTCCTCGTCTTCCAGTCCTTTTTCCACGTACGCGTCGCCGTACATCAGCTCGAGGTTTACTATGTCCCTAAGCTGTATTTCGCCCTTGGCCAAGGCTTTGTACCAAGACAGTATCCTGCGGATGGTCATGGGGCTGTTGCACAGTCCTTCGATAAGAAGCTTGCGTCCGGCCTCTATGCGCTTGGCTATGGTTATTTCGCCCTCGCGCGTGAAGAGTTCTATCGAGCCCATGGCCCTCAGGTAGTTGCGGATGGGGTCCGACGATCCAGCGCCCGAGAACGCGCGCTCCGCGTCCGATCTGGCATCCAGGTCCAGAAAGCTCTGCTCCGCGGCGTTCGGCTCCTCGTCGTCCTCGTCCGATTCGGTCCGCCTGGCATCGGCCTCTTCCTCCGATATTTTTATTTCCTCGCCGTCGTCGTATTCCTCCTTGACCGTCACGCCCACTTCTGAGATTAGGACCAGCGCGTCTTCGGCCGCTTCTTCGTCCAGTCCGTCTTGTTCCATGGCGGCCTGGACGTCCGGCCTGGACACTACGCCGAGCTTCTGGGCCTTGCGGATAAGGATCTTCAGGTTCTCGCTCATTTCTGAGATAAGGAAGTCCTCGGCCGCGGAAAAAGCGCTGTGCGGATTTTTTTTGATTGCGTTTCTTTTCTTTGGTGGCGCTTGCATATTCGCTCGTTCGGATGGTTGAAGTTGTTCGGGAAGGCGGTTTTTATTTGGCGGATTTCGCGGCTTCTGCGGCGGCCAGCAGGTCGGCCTCGCTGCACATGTCCAATCCTACGGGGTTCCTCGGCTCTATGTTCTGTGTGTCGCGGTGCGTGCGGTTTCTGATAGATTCGACTGTCGCGTTCGTCGTGTGGACGAGGCGGCATATCTGCGCGTTCGACAGTTCGGGATAATTCTTGACCAGCCACATTATGGCGTCCGGCCTGTTCTGCCTGTGCGCCATGGGGGTATAGCGGTTTTTCATAGAGCGGGCTTTTTTGACGAAGTCCTGCAGGGTTTTGCTGGCCTCCAGCCTTGCCTTCGGGTCGTCCTCGCACCTTTTTATGTCCTCGCGGGTTATCATGCCGGAAAGTATCGGGTTGAACCCTATGGAGTAGTCTCCGGTTTCCCTGTCCGCCAGGGCCTGTACTTCCAGTATGTGGATTCCGCAGAAATCGGCTATTTGGTCGAAGCTAAGCGTCGTATTGTCGATAAGCCAGCCGGCGGTTTCCTTGGGCATTAGGATTTTGTCTATGGCCATTTGGAGCTCCGTGTTCGTTAGCTTGACATTTCTATATCATTCCCTATTGAAAAGCAAGCGATTTTATTGTAAAATAGCCAAAAAGTAGCAAGCGAGGAGGGAGAGATGAAGAAATCTGCATGGGCGGCCGTGCTGTTCGTCGCCGGATGTGTTTATGTGCCGACGGAGACGGGGGTGACCGTGCTCGCCCACACGAAGCAGCCAATAATGGCGACGGTAAGCAACGGCGAGAAGGTGGGCAGGGCCTGCGCGCGCAACATATTGGGCGCGATTGTCGGGGATTCGTCCGTCGAAACCGCGAAGAAGAACGGCGGCATAACCCAGGTAGCCAGCGTGGACAAGGAGGTCACGGCGCTTCTTCTGTACGCCGAGGTCTGCACCGTCGTCACCGGCAAATAGGCCGGAAATCGTCCGGGACGCGGGGCAGGAGCTCGTCCGGCGGTGCCGAAATCCGTATTTCCCGTCTATGTCTTGACATAGCAGAATATCACCGTGTCGGCCGATATGGTTTCGCGTTCAAACCCGATGTTCGGGGCATAGCTGCCGTTCGCCATTTTAGTGAAGTGCAGGTCTGCGAAACCTCTGTTGGACTGGAACGGCACTATCCTGTCGCCGCCGGTATGCTGGTTTTTGCAGCGGGCGTATCCGGCGGGAAGAGTTTCGCTGAACGACAATATTACAAAGCCCTTCGGCACTTCGATCGGAATCTCGGTCTTTTTTGCATATGCGGCTAATTCGGCTGCCTTCGTGTACGCCGCCAAATCAGCGGCCTTCGCGTACGCGGCCAGATTGGCGGCCGCGGGAATCTCCGTCTTGAGAGCATACTTGCTTAAATCCTGTGCCGCGGAGACGGCCGGAATCTCGGTCTTTTTCGCATACTGCGCAAGGTCCGCGGCCTTCGCGTACGCCGCCAGATCCACGGTCTTGACGTACCCTGTCAGATTGGCGGCCGTCGGAATCTCCGTCTTAAGAGCGTATTTCGACAAATCTTGGGCCGCGGGGATGGCTGGAATCTCGGTCTTGAGAGCATATTTGGACAAGTCCATGTTCGCCGGTATGGAAGCCTTTACTGCCGCCACTTCGGCCTTCGTGGCGAATCCGTTCGTGTCGATAGGAGCGGTAGGGGACGGAATCTCGGTCTTGAGAGCATACTTGCTCAAATTCTGCGCCGCGGGAATCGAAGCCCTGAGCGCTTCGAGCTCGGCCTTCGGAGCACACGAATCCGCCTTGGTCTTGAGAGACCTGATTTCTTCCCTCAAAGATTCCATGTCCTCTTCCAGCTCCGACGGGTCGAACCCGGCGGATGTAGCGGCGGC
>JAITSG010000056.1 GCA_031288035.1 Rickettsiales bacterium
TGAAGGACATCATCGCCATGCTCGGCTTCGACGAGCTTTCCGACGCCGACCAGGCCACGGTCGTAAAGGCGCGCCAGCTGGAGCGCTTCCTGACCCAGCCGTTCTCGGCCGCCGAGCCCTTCACTGGGACGAAGGGGCGCCAGGTCGAGATAAGGGACACGCTCACGGGGTGCGAAAGGATACTTTCCGGAGAATTCATCCGCCTGCCGCCCGGCGCGTTCTATATGATCGGCGGCATAGACGAAAGGAGGGGGCGCTGATGGATCTGGAGCTGCTCACCCCTCTGGACGCCGAGCGCTTCGGCGGCGTGGAAAGGATTTCGGTCGAGGGATTCGACGGCCCGTTTTCGATACTGCCGCGCCATGCGGATTACGCGGCCGCCGTCCGTCCGTCCGTGCTGTCGTTTTCTGTTGGCGGAAAGGATGTTTTCTTCGGCGTGGACGAGGGCGTGCTTACGAAATCCGGCCCGCATGTTGTGGTTTCGGTGCGCCGGGCGGTCAAGGGGAGCTCGCTTGCCGACCTTAAGGCCCGTCTTGCCGAGGAGAAGAAGTCCGTCACGAACGAGGAAAAGAGGGCGCGCTCGGCGCTCGCCTCTCTCCATGGGGGCATGGCGAAGCTCATAGCCGAGCTTAGGAGCGAAAATGGCTGAGAAGGATCTGTACGAGGGGCTGGAGGAGAAGATAGGCCGCCGCGCGGGGCGAAAGGCCGGGCGCCGCCGGGAGTCCGGGGCGCTGGCGGCCGTCCGTCTGTTCGGGCTTGTCGGATGGGGCGTCGCCGCGCCGCTGGCCGTCATGTCGTGGATAGGCTGGAGGCTTGGCGAACGCTGGACGCTGAGCTTCATACTCCTCGGCCTGGCGATCGGCGTGTACAACACCATGGGCTGGATTTCGCGGGAGGCAAGGAGGAAATGAGCTACGTCGTGCTGGTTTTGGTTTCCGTCGCGCTCGGTTTCGGCAACGTGCTGATGCTGAACTGGTCGCTTGACAAGGTACTGCACAAGAAGATCGGGGCGCACGCGTCGTATTTCAGCCGGATGCTGTTCGTCGCGTTCTGCCTGTTCTTGATACTCAAGCGCTACGACACGTGGGTCGAGTTCCTGGTGTTCGTGGTTTCGTTCACCGCGGCGCAGGTAGCCTCCGTCAAGTATTTCGCAAGCCGGAGCAGGCGATGAACCTTAGCCCGGACGAGATAGAGGTCTTCCGCCTGTTCGGCCTTAGGGTGAACATGACTCTCGTCGACACGTGGCTGGTCATCGCGCTGCTGTTCGTTTTCGCGAGGCTCTTGTCCGCGAATTCCGTGCGCATGCCGCGGGCGCGGAATTTTGCCGAGGCCGCGGTCGGGTTCGTGCGCGATCAGGTCGAGGGGCTCCTGGGCCGTCCGGCGGACAGGTTCGTCCCGTTCATAGGCTCGCTGTTCATATTCATACTCGCGTGCAACTGGAGCGCGCTTCTGCCGATACCGTATCCGGTTGGCGGAGGGTTGAAATGGTACATGGCCCCGACTGCGTCGGCGTCCACGACCGTTGCCCTGGCCCTGGTGGTCCTGGCCTCCTGCGCGTATTTCGGCATAGAGCGCCACGGCAGAAGGTATTTCAGGAAATATTTCGAGCCCGTGTTCTTCCTTTTTCCTCTGAACGTTCTTGCCGAGGCCTCCAGGGGATTCTCGCTCGCCGTCCGCCTTTACGGGAACATAATGAGCTCCGGCGCGCTGGGTTCCGTCGCGTTCATCGTGGCTCCGATAGTATTTCCTGGCCTGCTGAGCGTGTACGGCCTCGTGGCCGGGACGATACAGCCCTACATATTCGCGGTGCTGGCCGCGGTGTACATAGGCTCGTCGCTTGGCGAGCCGACGAAGGCGGACGCCGCGCGACTGGCCAAGCTTGGGAAACTCCGCGGTTGAAGGAGCCGCGCTTTTGTGGTAAGATTATAAAAAAAAGGAGGATTGAATGGACAACACCACTATAATAGCTGTGACGTCGATGATATGCGCGTCGGCCACGGTCACCCTTGGCACGATAGTGCCGGACATCGCCGAGGGCATCACCGCCAGGCAGGCCATAATATCCATGGCGCAGCAGCCGGACGAGGCTTCCGAGATACGCTCCACGGCGTTCGTGTCTATGGCCATGCTGGAATCTTGCGCCATATACTGCCTGCTGATATCCATGATATTGATATTCAGCAATCCGTTTTGGAACTGGGCCGCGGGGGCCAGGTAAGGTTTCATGGGCGTCGACTGGACAACGGTAGCGCTCCAGATCGTCAACTTCCTGGTAGCGCTTTGGATACTGAACCGGTATCTTTTCCGGCCGGTGATGGCCGGCATGGCGCGGCGGGACGAGGCGGTGAGGAAGCGCCTTTCCTCGGCGCAGAGGGCGCTGAAGGACGCCGAGGGCGAGAAGATCCGGCTCGGCCGCGAATACGATGCGCTCCATTCCAGGCGCGAGCGCATACTGGCCGAGCAAAAGCGCATGACCGAGGCCGAGCAGTCGAGGATATTGAAGGGCTTCGACGCGGATATATCCCGCCGGCGCGATGCGTTCGAGATGGAGCTTTTGGCCGAGCGCGAGGCGTTGAGGCGCGCCGCCGCGACGGCGGTCGGGCGCGTTCTGGTCGCCACTGCGGCCGAGGCTCTGAGAGACCTGGCCGGCGTCGATTTGCAAAGCGCGATGATACGCCGCTTCGCCAGCCTGGCCGAAAAGGGCGATCTTGACGGCGTAACCGAGCTTCGCGCGGCCATCCGCCGGCACGGGAGGCTGTCCGCCGCCACGCCGTTCGGGCTCAAGGACTCCGACCGGAGGATTTTGTCGGGCGCCATAGCGCATATAACCGCCGTCCGCCCGTCGTTCGTCGTGGACGCATCGCGTGCGGGCGGCATAGTCCTGTCCTCCGGCTCGACCGAGCTTGTATTCGGCCTCGAGGGGTATATGGAGGGGATAGGCGAAAGGCTGGACAGGGAATTGGATAAATGCTGAAGGATTCGCTCTCTCGCGCCGTTGGCGCCCTTGAAAACATGAAGGTCCGGCCGCGTTCCGGCGCGCGGGAGGTCGGCCGCGTCGAATCCATAGAGGGTTCGGTCGTCCTGTGCTCCGGGCTGTGCGACATAGGGCTGGACGAGCTGGTCGACATAAGCGGCCGCCCCGGATTGGTGATAAGCCTGAAGTCCGATTTTGTCGGCGTGGCCCTCCTGTCCGATCCGTCCGGCATTTCCGCCGGGGACAGGGTGCGCCGCGTCCGCCGCCTTGCCGACGTGCCAGTCGGTCCGGGGCTTCTCGGCCGCGTGGTCGATCCGCTGGGCCGCGCGATAGACGGCCTCGGCCCCGTGAAGGCGAAAAAGCGCTATCCCATCGAGCGTCCCGCCCCGTCGATAATGGAGCGCGCTCCGGTTTCGAAGCCGTTGCAGACCGGCGTGAAGATAGTCGACTCGCTCGTCCCCATCGGCCGCGGCCAGCGCGAGCTCATCCTCGGCGACAGGCAGACCGGCAAGACCTCTCTCGCCGTCGACGCGATAATCAACCAGAAGGGAAGCGGGGTTGTATGCGTCTATTGCGCCATAGGTTCGCGCATGGATCAGACGGCGAAGGTCGTTGACGCCCTGAAGCGCTTCGGCGCCATGTCCCACACGGTCGTGATCGCCGCGCCCGGCGAGGCTTCGCCCGGCCTTTTGTATATCGCCCCGTACGCGGCCGCGTCCGTGGCCGAGTATTTCATGGAGGAGGAGAAAAAGGACGTGTTGGTCGTGTACAACAACCTGACCTCGCACGCATCGGCGTACAGGCAGCTAAGCCTGTTCCTGCGGCGTCCTCCCGGGCGCGAGGCCTATCCCGGCGACATATTCTATATACATTCGCGCTTGTTGGAGCGCGCGACCAAGCTCAAGAAGGGCGGGTCGGTGACCGCGCTTCCGATATGCGAGACGCTGGCCGAGAACATATCGGCCTACATTCCGACGAACCTGATTTCCATCACCGACGGCCAGATATTCCTGTCCGCCCGCCTGTTCCAGAAGGGCGTGGCGCCTGCCTTGGACGTGGGGGCGAGCGTGAGCCGCGTCGGCTCCAAGGCCCAGCTTCCGGCGTACAAGGAGATCGCGGGCGCGATGAAGATCGCGTTCTCGCAGTTCGAGGAGCTCGAGGCGTTCTCGAGGTTCGGGGCCCAGCTCGACGCGGACACCAAGGCCCGGCTAGTCCGGGGCGCGCGCATCCGCGAGGTCCTCAAGCAGCCGCTGCACGAGCCTATGAGGGCGTCCGGGCAGATAGTCGTGATATTCGCCGCCAACGCGGGGCTGTTCGACCTGGTGCCGCTCGACATAGTCTCGCGCGCGGCGGAAAAGCTAGTAATCTATGCGAACAAGGGTCTGCCCGGTCTTATGAAGTCGATAGATTCCGGCGCACCGCTGAACGCAAGGATGCGCGCGGACATAAAGAAGGTCGCCGTCCACGTCTTGAAGGAGTTCCAGATTGCAGAACCTGTCAAGCCTTAGGCGGCGCATAGGCGCGACGGACAGGCTGGGCTCGATAGTGTCGTCCATGAAGACGCTGTCGTCGGTAAGCCTGGGCGGATACGACCGTTCGGCCCGCGCTCTCGACGGATACGCGAAGAATGTGGAATCCGCGCTCGGCGTGGTGCTGCGGGGGCGCGATGTGCCTGGCGCGGGGATTAAAACCCGCCGCACGGTCGCTCTGGTCATAGGCTCGGACCAGGGCCTGGTCGGCCGCTTCAACCGCTCGCTCGTGGAGCATTTCGAGAGATACGCCGCCGGGCGCGACGCGGCGCTCCTTGCTGCCGGGCGTGCGCTGGTGTCGCGCATCGCGACAAGCCGCGAGATAGATTCTACGTTCGCTATGCCGGGCTCGGCGAAGGGCATAGCGGGCGCGGTGAAGAAGATAATCCTGCGTCTGGACGCCGTGGTTTCTCCGGAATCCGAGCTGGTCGTGTTCCACAACAAGAGGCGCGGAAGCTCGTTCGAATGCTTCACGACCAGGCTGCTGCCCGTCGACGCGGGGCTTCTGTCCCGCATAAAGTCCGCCCCGCGCCGCGGCAGGAGCGTGCCCGTGTTCACGTCCGGTTTCGAGCTCCTGTTCCGCCATTTCCTGGGCGAGCTTCTGTTCGTCGGCCTGTACCGCGCCGTATCCGAGAGCCTGGCCGCCGAGCATTTTATACGCATGGCTACTATGCAGAACGCTCGGCGGAACATAGACGAGAGGCTGGCCGAGATGCGAATGGAGTACCAGACCAGGCGCCAGGACGATATCACGAGCGAGCTAATCGACGTAATATCCGGTTTTTCCACCGCGGCGTAGGGCGGGCGCGGCTTCCCGCGGTTTTCGCATAGGGAAGTTTTCTATTGCAAAAGGGCTTCCTTTATAATACAATATTTCCGCGCTTTGATTGGCGCGGGCTGTCGAAAGCCTATCAATAGAAACGGCGTTCTCACGTCTTCTCCCGGCCGGGGAGCCTTTGGCGGATGTTCAAGGGTTTTCCCGAAAGACCAAAGGAATCAGTTATTGGTTGATTTTCGAACTCCCCGGCGCTTTTCCGGCGAGGGGGGTGATACATGGGAAAATTCAGTCGTCGTTCCGGCGGTTCGTCCCGGCGGAGCAGGGCGGTATGTCTTGGCGTAGCTGGGCGAAGCCGAGATCAGCTGTTCGGAAAGTTTGCTTTTTTTGCTCGCCAAGGGCTGCTGGCCTTCGCCGTCATGGCCGCATCGTTCGGGGCGAAAGCCTCCGCGCAGTACCAGTGCATGACCTGCCGCCCGGGGACTTATTCCGCGGCCGGCCATGTCGGGGCGTGCTTGAGGTGCCCCGCCGGATACTATTGTCCGGGCGGTACTGTCAGCCTGAGCTGCGGCGAGGGCGCCGCGTCGCCTGCCGGAGCGGCGAGCAGGGACGAATGCCTGTCGTGTCCGCCGGGGCAGTACTTGTCGGGCAGGAATTGTTTTGCGTGCCCCATTGGGAGCTATTGTCCGGGAGGGGCCGCCAAGCAATGCCCCGACGGTATGATTTCCAGGCCCGGAGCCGGCAGCCAAAGCCAATGTTGCGCGGGGAGTAGGAGCGAGATATCCAATAGTTCGTCGCCGAATTTGCAGTCCGCCCGCGGAACCGGCGACGGTGCTGGTTGTAGTCCCGGGACTGTAAGCGAGTCTGGAAACAAATGCATGTGCAGGATACAGGTATGCGGTCAATGGTCGGGTTGGATTGTTGTCAATGCCTGGTATCCAAATTGCATAAATCATTGTGCCGGTCGTATAGGTTCATGTTGGGACAAGTTTGTATTTGACTAGGGTCCGGCAGGTTCTATCCGCGGCATTCCCGGCGGCCGGGCGGCTTTGTTTCCTGTACGTTCGCCATTGTTGACTTTCGCGCCGCGCGCGGGTATAATCCGCTACGTTTTCAAACAAAAGAAAGGATTGGATATGAAAAAGATCAAAGTTGCCGTAAACGGCTTCGGCCGCATAGGCCGCCTCACCTACCGCGCGCTGCTGGAATCCAGGAGGGAGGACATAGAGGTCGTGGCGATAAACGATCTCGGCGCGATCGAGACAAGCGCCCACCTGCTGCGCTATGATTCCGTCCACGGCCGCCTTCCGTTCGACGTGAAGGTGGACGGTGAGGACATCTCTGTCGGCAATCAGAGGTCTAAGTTCCTGGCCGTCAGGGATCCGAAGGAGCTGCCGTGGAAGTCGCTCGGTATAGACGTAGTGTTCGAATGCACCGGCATCTTCACGGACAAGGACAAGGCCGTGGTGCACCTTGACGCCGGGGCCGGGCGCGTTCTCGTTTCCGCGCCGAGCAAGGGCGCCGACATAACGGTCGTGATGGGCGTCAACCACGACAAGATAACGAGGTCGCACAAGGTCGTGTCGAACGCCTCGTGCACGACGAACTGCCTCGCGCCGGTGGTGCACGTGCTCAACGAGGCTTTCGGAATAAGCCACGGCTTCATGACCACGATACATTCGTACACCGGCGACCAGGTTGCGCTCGACCGCGACTTGAAGGGGAACCTGTACCGCTCCCGCGCGGCGGCGATAAACATCATCCCCACGTCCACCGGCGCGGCCAAGGCCATAGGCGAGGTCATACCGGAGCTCAAGGGCAGGCTCGACGGCGTCGCGACGCGCGTGCCGACTCCGGACGTTTCGCTTGTCGACTTCAAGTTCGTGGCCAAGAGGCCCGTGACGGCCGACGAGGTCAACGACGCGCTGAGGAAGGCGGCGGCCTCTCCGCGGTTCAAGGGCATTCTGGCGGTCAATTCCGAGCCGCTGGTTTCGACCGACTTCATACACGACCCTCATTCCTCCACCGTCGACCTGAACGAGACGAAGGTGCTGGAGGGCACGTTCGTCCGGGTGATGAGCTGGTACGACAACGAATGGGGCTATTCCAACCGCATGGGCGACGTCGCCGCGGTCATGGGCTCTACATTATAGGCTCCGCGGACGGGGAAGGGCCCGGGCGTCCGTCCCGGGCGCCATTTATGGAGCGTCCGCGTGCCGGCGGGGCGGATCAGTACGATATGGTTCCGCCCTGTTCGGCGATTTTGAATCCGTGGATATAGCAGTATTTCTTGACTCCCTTCGCCGGATCGCCGAAGGTTTCGTCGCCGCACGGGGATCCGCTGGGCACCGTTTTCCTGACTATCGCGCCGTACCTTATCTTCGCGGAACCGCCGGGAACCGTGAATTCGTCGCCTTCTTTCGCGATTGTTATGCCAACGGCGTCGAAGCACTGCTTTCTGGTCTTCCCTGCCGGATCGCCGAACGTCGCGTTGTTGCACGCCATTTTCGAGAGCGGAACGGCGTCCTTTTCAGCGAGGATTCCGTACATTATCTCGCGGTCCTCTGCCTTCGCCCCGGACGTCAGGGCGAGGGCTGCCGCGCACGTTGCGGCGAACAGTTTGGTCGATTTTTTCATCTCATACTCCTTTCGTTGCGTTTTTAGCGTCGCGAAAGACGGCGGGACAGTTGAAAATCACAAACAGATGATTCCTCCGGCTTTCGATATATGGCCGGAGGTATCCCGCCTAGGACGAGATGTTTTGGCGCGCGTGGCGCGCCCTGTTTGCGGGTTTTCAACAACCCGGCGCCCTTTTGGACACGCCTTTGATTATATCACTTGTTTCGGGAAATGTAAAGGCCGGGGCAAGACGCGTCAGAATGTGAAGTCCTTGGCCTTGAACTTCCTGCGCGCGTCCTTTATGGCTTCCTCTATGTCGTGCAGGTACTGCTTCTGGTTGTACAGCGTCAGCTTTCCGAATTCGGCGACCAGCTCGGTCTTGAATTCCTCCTTGGGGTCGAGGACCCAGTGGTTCGGCTTCACGTTCGGCTCTCCGTACTTCAGCCTCAGGTTGTACCAGAACGCGCGGCGCCTCTCGTCGCGCTGGTATTGGAAGTTCTTCGCGGGCCCGAGCTTCTTGTTCACGTCGTTTTCATAGGCTATCTTCCATACTTTGTTGAACGTGACCGGGCTTGTGAAATGCACCGTGACCTTTTCGTCGGTGGCGCCGTTCTTGTACGCGACGTCAGATATGTACCTCATCTTGTCCTTCCTGGCAAGCCCGTCTATGCAGCCCTTTATCGCGTCCGGAAGGTATATGTTGTGGTCGCGGCACACGGCGTCGTAGTTGAACTGGAAATACTCCGGTATGGCGTAGTTTATCTTCGTCATCTTGTATTTCCGCTCCTTCATTATGTCCTTGACCTTGTCGTAGTCCTGGCCGAGTGTTATGCCGGCTATGTCGAAGCCCTTCACGCGTTCGTTGAGAGTGCCGTCGACCTCGGAATCCCTTTCGAATTCGTCGTATTCCTCTATGTTGTCAAGCTCGTCGTCTGATACGAAATCGTCTTCCTCTTCATCCTCGGCCTCATCTTCGGCCTCGTCTTCCTCTACCTCCTCTTCTTC
The DNA here is from genome assembly GCA_031288035.1 of Rickettsiales bacterium. Taxonomy (GTDB): domain Bacteria; phylum Pseudomonadota; class Alphaproteobacteria; order Rs-D84; family CACZYB01; genus JAITSG01. Next base: position 8,903 of record JAITSG010000056.1, read on the forward strand.
TTCGTCATAGTCCGCGTCGGCGTCCTCCACCTCCTGCGCGATCGCAGGGACGGGCGCAAGCGGCAGCAGAAGCATGAGCATGAGCAGGATTTTGCGCAATCTTTCCTCCGTCGTTTATTATAGATTAAGGGAGCCCGAACATTCAAGCATAAAAACTGGCCGCGATCGGCGGGCCTCGTCCGGCTCTTAAGTGCGAGGCGCGGCCGGATGCCTGTCGCCCGGGCGGGTTTCCACGGGTTATTTCCGGAGCATTATTTTCTTAAGCCGCCCGTCCGATTCCATGGCCGATAGCCTTTCCGCCATGAATTCGAACAGTCCCTTGGCGCTTCCGCCGTGCGAAACCTGCTTCGACTTGGATTCCCGGTTGACGGCTATGAAGAAAAGCGCGCGGCTTTTCGAGTGCCGGTTTATCTTCAGCGTCTTTATGCGTTCCGCGCCGGCGTTCTTGTCCAGGTATCCGGACATGAGCGACGACGGGATTATCAGTATTTCCGTGCCGGACAGCACGGCGTCCACGGCCTCGTCCGCGGTTTGGAAATATTCCGGCGAGGAGGCGGCCAGTATTGGCAGATAGAGCCCGGCCAGGGCCACGGCCCTGCGCGAGCCCAGGAGCTGCAGTATCTCGCGGTCCAGCCCCTTTATGGCCTTGCCGCCGGAATTTATCACCACGTCGAGCGAGTCGTCGAATATCGGCGTCGGCACGAAGTCCAGCAGGCCGAGCAGGTGCTCGTCGAACGCTACGCCGACCGCGAAGTCGAAGTTGCCGGCCATCGCGCCCTGCACGGCGTCGTTGTATGTTTCGCTGGCCGAGAACTGGAGCCGGGCGTCCGATCCGTCGAACGCCTCGCGCACCAGCTCGAAGTACGCGCCGGCCCCGCCGGCGTAATAGTTGTTCTTCGAGCTTACGTTCAGGTAGCCGAGGTCCGGCGGCACGGTGTACTTGAGCGTCTCTATGGTCTGCGCCGCGGCGGCCTGCGCGAGAATTGCTGAAAGTATGACGAATATCCCCCTCATGTCCTTCCTATCCGTCTTCCATTTCCAGGAGCGCCGTGCTGGACACCAGGAGGGCGACCAGCGGTATGCTTATGCAAGACAGCAGCACGGGCATCCGTCCCGCGGCCCCCATGGCCTTGACCACCTGGGCGAGGAAGAACGCCACGAACCCTATGCCTATGCCGCCGGAAAGCTTGATGAACAGGTGGGCCTGGTTCCGCTTCGGCGATATGGAGAATATGGCCGATATGAACAGCATGGATATCAGCGTCAGCGGCGTGAACAGGAGGGAATAGAAGTGCGCCTTGTGCCTTCTGGCCGAGAATCCCGCGGATTCGAAGAATTCTATGAACGACGGCAGGCTCCAGAACGAGAAGCTCTCCGGCTTGGACGAGTTCTCCTCTATCTTGTCAACCGACAGCTGCGTGGGATAGGACATTGTAGCGCTTTGCGTTTCGGCAAGGTCGGACGACACCGTCCTCACGTCCTTGAGCCTCAGGTCCGTTTCGGTCAGGTTTCCGGATTTGGCCTCTATCGTGCGCCTGATCCGGCTGTCCTCCGCTATTTCGAATATGGTTATGTCCTTCGCGTCTATGGAGTTGCCGTTCCTCTTCACGCTTCCCGCGTAAAGGAAGCTGTCGCGTCCGTCTTCCCGTCGTTCCTTGAGCCACAGTCCGTTCTGCGAGAACAGCATGGGGTTTGAATGCGACATGCCGTACCTGTAGCTTATCTTTTCCACCCGGCGGTTGAGCACGGCCGATATGGGGTTCAGGACCGCCATGTGCGCCGCGCCTATGAGCGCGCAGGCCAGCACCATCGGGGAAAGGAAGCTCCACACCGATATTCCGACCGAGCGGATTATGGTAAGCTCGCTCGACCTGGACATGCGCCAGAACGCTATCGTCCCGGCGATAAGCACCGAGAGGGGCAGGAGGACTTCCAGGGCGCCGAACGCGCCGGCCAGGGATATTTCCAGGAGGGCGGCCATGGGTACGGGCGAGGCGCTCGACGCGCCGACGGCCGTGTTTATCATGGTGAACAGGAATATTATTCCGAATATCGCCCCGAATATCATGAAGAACGCGCGCGCGAAGTGCCCCGTCAGGAAGCGGTTCAGTATATGGTGCTTGAACATCCTCATGTATGGGATTATACGAGGTTTGATTTCTCTTTGCAAGGCCGTCCGAAATGTGGTATCATATGGGGCATGGGGAGGGTTGGGAAAGCCGAGTCCGCGAAGGGCGGCGTGATGCTCGAGGTTCTGTTGGGCCTGGGGATAATGATTATAATGACCCCGATAATCCTGCGCCAGATCCGCAAGTACAACGAGCAGATAGCCGCCGAGGAGGTCGTGGCCCAGATGGGCATGATACAAAAGGCCGTGTCCGCGTACATATCGTTCGACAAGAGCGCGATACCCGCTGGGTGCGTCGAGCGCGAGGGCCAGCCCATGAAGGCCGTTCTGGCGACGTACGGCGGGCGCAACCTGGCGCTTAGGAACGGCTTCGGCCAAAGCTATTACTTCGTCACGTGCCGCAAGCTTTCTGGCGATATCGTGGCCATGGTCGGCGCGCGCGGCGGCAATCTGGACGACGAGGGCCTTAACGGCCTGGGCCAGTACATGTTCGACCAGGGCGCCGTGGTCAACAAGGACAACCTGCTGGTTTCGAACTACGATTTCTCGCTCGATCCGGAGCTCGAGAGGGTGGCCAAGCAGAACAAGCTCTCGCTGATCATGTTCGTGTCCGACGCGAACATAACGTCGGATTTCCTTCACGCGGACAGGATAAACGGCCCCCAGGGCAGCCTGGTGAACACCATGCTGGTCGACCTGAACATGAGCGGCAATCCGATAAAGGCCGCGGCGGGCATATACGGCGGGGGCCTGATCGTGTCCGACAGCATGTCCGCCGACGCCATCACTGGCGTCCGCGCCGAGATAACCAAGGACTTCGAGATAAAGGGCGCCATGTCGTTCCACGGGGAGACCCGGGACGTCAAGGATTCGCTGACCCACGGCGACTTTCCGTTCGACACGTATTACCTGTATGCCAACGAGGTGAGCACGTACAACGCGTCGTTCGTCCAGATAAGCATGCCGAATGCCGACCTTGCGGCCAAGTCGCTCGAATCCTCGCTGCTGTCCGTCCGCGGCGATCTGACAATCGACGAGGGGGCGGACACGGAGGTTTCGATAGGCGACATCGCGGCGAATACAGGCATGTCCTCCGGACCCAGGTCGAACGACGTGGGCGAGTTCGTCCTCAACGACGCGGACGGCGGCGGGATCGTGTATTCCGGCGACTACGAGGACGGGCTGTTCTCGCTCGACGCGAGTTCTACCATAAGCCTTTCCGGGGTAAGCTCGGTCATTGACATATGCTGGGTATCCTCAAGCGGTTCCGAGAGTTGCGTGTCGGATATGGTGGACGCCATATACCAGACTCTAATGACTGTCGCCGCCGCGTACCAGGATGCCGCGTACGAGATCGGGTGCAAGAACGCGGGAGGATGCTGAGCATGGCGGACAGGTCTTCTTCGGGGATGAGCGTGTTCGAGGTCATAGTGGCCGTCGGGGTTCTAATGTTCGTGGCTCCGATAGTGCTCCGCTTCGGCATAAGGCAGCTGGACGACACGCGCTATCTCGGGCTCTCGAAGCAGATGCGCCAGGTCGAGAAGGCCCTGATGAACTTCGCCGCCGCGGTCAAGCAGGACGTGCCGAAAGACAGGTTCTCCGAGATAAGGGTCAAGGCGCGCGAGTTTCTAGAGGAGCGCTACGGCCTGGACTCGACGGTCCAGCCCGACCTTACCGACGGCATGCTGCTCTCGTACCGCAAGTCGAAGGACGGGGCTGTCGAGGTCTTCGCGCTCTTCGATCTGTCCAAGTACGCGCTCGGGGAGGCGGGGCTGAAGCAGGTGCTTATGTACGCCGGCGGGACCGCCGGATATGTCGAGGACGGTTCGGTGTATTCCATAACCGGCGCGTGGAGCGCGGATTTGGCCGACCTGACCGGGCTCAGGTTCGACGAGACGGGGAATCTGGCCGTGATAAAGGTCGACGACAGCGATCTCGACAGGGGCTATACGTCCAGCCTGTACCTGTATCGCAACAGCCTCGGCGGGACGGACGGGTCGAAAATGCTGGTGCCGCTTTCCATCGGCGGGCACAGCATAAGGAACCTCGGCAACCTGTTCGTGCGGGAGTTCGAGGCGCGGACCGTGAAGTTCAACGAGGGCTTGATAGAGGGAGCCTTGGAAATAAAGAACGGCTTCAACGTCGGCGGGCGCTTTTCGTTCGTGGACAAGTCGCACGTAAACGCAAGGCACCTGTACCTGCACAAAGAGAACTACCTCAACAACTTCGTGTTTCCCGAGGGGTATCTGTACATCCAGGAGGGGAACGCCCGCGCCGACATAAGCGTCGAGGACGTCGCGCAGATAGCGAACATAAGCGTGGCCGGGATAAACGCCGGCCGCATGGCCGACAGCGCGATATCGATCGAGGGGCCCGGCGAGGCGAGCCTGGTGGCCGAGTTCGGTTACGTCGTTGCCCAGGAGGTCGTCTCGAGGATAACGTCGGTGCAAAAGGGCATGATAAAGTCGCAGTCCATGAACACTGCCGGCGGTATGCTCAACCTAAATGCCGGGATGGAGTTGAGGTTGTACAACATACGGACGAATCCCGCCTCGCCCATGTCCGGCGGGCTTAAGGTCAACGACTTGCGGGACCGTTTCCGCAATGCCAGCCAGAAGCTGTTGGATGAGATAAGGGAAATATGCTTTCTGGAGGGCGTGCTGTGCAAGAGTTGGGGGATATGACTATGGCGCGAAGGGACGTTTCAGGCGCGATAATGATGGAGATCATACTGATGATCGGCATCCTTCTGGCCGTGTTTCCGATAATACAGCGCAGCATACGGGGGCGTTCCGAATCCCTGAGGAACGAATATGTCATAAAGGACATGATGAGGCTCAAGAGCGCCGTCGAGAATTTCCTGGAGCGCCGGATATACACGCTGGATTTCTACGAAAATCCGGTGATAGAGATGTCCGGAAAGGATCTGGAGGTGTTCTATGAGACCGGCCTGCCCAAAGGTTTCAAGAGCAAGAACATGCTGGGCCAGGACTATGCCGTGAAGATAAGGCGGCACGAGTCGGCGCCCGGCGAGCCGTTCGAGTACGACGCCATAGTCATCGCGCACGGCGGCCCGTCCGTGTCCGATCTCCGCGTCAAGGAGATAGCCAAGGAGTCCAAGGGCTACGGCGGCTATGTCGAGGACGGGATAATATACGGCCAGAGCTGGAGCTACGACGTGGACGTGTGGAAGGGCAAGACGGGGATAGCGCCGGACTCGCTTGTGTTCAAGACCGGATTCTTGAGGAGGGACTACCAGTACATCAGCCGTGTCAACGAGCGCTACGCCAGGATGAACGCCAACCTGGACATGAACCTGAACAACATATATGGCGTCGGGAGCATGAGGGTCGCCGGGGACGCGGAGGCGAACGATTTCAAGGTCGATTCCGACGCCAAGGCCGTGACCGAAACCATGACCGTTCTGTCCAGCGTGCTGTTCCG
>JAITSG010000060.1 GCA_031288035.1 Rickettsiales bacterium
ACGCTTGCCTCCCTCGCACCCTTAATCCACTACGCCGCCACTGTGCGGAGCGTGGCTTACCTCGCCGCAGCAGAGGGGGACACCGCGCTTCAAAAACAGCAGAAAACCAACAAGGCCGGGCGCGTAATGACCCTGGTGGGCAACATAGCCGGGGCCGCCGGCGGCGCCGCGACGGTCGGATTCTCGATAAACGCCGCGGACAAGGCCGGAAAGCTCGTCAAACAGGTCAAGGCCTGCCAGGAAAGCTTCAAAGACTAGGCCCGGCGCTTCGGCGGGTTACCGCCAATAGAAGGGGCTCGCGACGCGGGCCCCTTTCTTATCCTACTCCCGAGACGGGAATTCCTCCCCTCATTCCGGCCCGCGCGGGAATGACAACAGACGGGGAAACGGCCGGAAACTCTTGCCCTTGACAAGCAAAGCTCCGCCCGGTATAATTCCGTCATTCGCGCTGCCCCCGAAAGGCGGCGCGGCGAATTTAACCAAGAAAGAGGATAAAATGAGCGTATTTGAGAAAGTAAAGAAAATCGTCGTCGCCAACCTTGGCGTGGAGGCCGACAAGGTCACCGAAAACGCCAGCTTCATAGAGGACCTCGGCGCGGACAGCCTCGACACCGTAGAGCTGGTCATGGGACTGGAGGAGGAGTTCGGCATAGAAATCCCCGACGACGAGGCCGAAAAGATTCTCAAGGTTTCGGACGCCGTGAAGTATATAGAAGCGCACGCTTCCGCCGACAAGAAGGATTAAGGCCCGCCGCCCGCAACCGCCCTTTGGCAACATGCCTCGGCAAAGCTGGAAGGCGGGAATCCCCTGACGAGAAAATTCGCATATTATCCCAAGCGGGGGATCCTGGCCTTCGTCAGGACGACCTACCGGGATTATGCGGCAATACGAGAACAGCTTCCATGAAGACGCTATACTCGCTTCCAAACCTGATAACCTATTTCCGCATAGCGGTCATACCGGCGGTGTTCTGCGCCCTGATGTCCGAATCCGAGATATGGTCGCGGTGGGTTTCGTGCATACTATTCTTCCTGGCGAGCGTGTCCGACTATCTCGACGGATACTTCGCGCGCGAAATGAAGGCGTCGTCCAAGCTCGGCAAATTCCTGGACCCCATCGCGGACAAGCTCCTGGTCACGGCCGTGCTGATAACGCTCGCGAAAACGAAATTCCTCGCGTGGTACGACACCGCCATCGCCGCGGTCATAATCAGCCGCGAGATATTCGTATCCGGCCTCAGGGAATACCTCGGCAACTTCCATATACAGATGCCGGTCTCGCGCCTGGCGAAATGGAAGACCGCGTCCCAGCTGTTCGCCATAGGCTTCTTGATCTTCGGGCGGAACTATACCTTCAAATACTACAACTCGCTGTACGACCTGTTCTGCTTCGACGTGTACGTGACCGGCGTGTGCCTCCTGCTTATCTCCGCCGCGCTCACCATAGCGACCGGCGTGCAGTACATGAAGGCTTCCTTCAGGTACATGGAAGACGAATGAGAACGGCCGGGAAAACCGCTTCGCCCTTTTCCGGCCGGGAATACGAGCCGAAAAAACGGGCAAAGCCCGCCTGTCCCGACGAGTTCGGCCCATTATGAAATATCTCGCCATATTCCTGATCCGCGCGTACCAGATACTGGCGTCGCCCTTCCTCGGCGGCGGGATCAGGTGCAGGTTCAGGCCGACCTGCTCGGAATATGCCTTGCAAGCGATAAAAGACTTTGGTATCATCCGGGGCGCAAAACTAGCGCTCGCCCGCATAATGCGGTGCAGGCCCGGCGGCGGACGCGGATACGATCCGGTGCCAGAAAGGGAAAAACCATGGAAAAAAACGTAACGCCCGGGCCGGGCAGGCCGGATTTCGTCCGGATATTCCTTATAGTCCTGGTGGCTTACCTGAGCTTCCAGCTCCTGTTCGGCAAGCGCAGGGCCGCAGAGCTAGCGGCCGCCAGCAACGCCCCGGCCGAAATAACGCGCAGCCCCGTGCCGTTCGAAACCGCGACCTTGAAAGGCAGCCTGAACGCCATAGGCCTCCGCGTGGACGACGTAAAGCTCAAAAAATACCGCACGGGCGTAAAGCCGGACAGCCCGAACATATCCATGCTGTCGCCGAAGGCTTCCGGCGGAACCGGCCCCGGGCCGTACGTGGAATTCGGATTCGCCCCGGCCAACCCCGAGGACAAGACCGAGCTTCCGTCCAACGCGACGAAGTGGGCGGCCGCGCCACGCGCCGACGGCGGGCATACCCTTACGTGGAAAAGCCGCGACGGCGTCCTTTTCACGCGCGAAATATCGTTCGACGACAAGTACATGCTGAGTGTGCGCGACACGGTGTCGAACCGGGGCAAAAAGACCCTATCCGTGTTCCCGTACGGGCGCGTGACCGGCGAGTTCGACGCAAAGAGCCCTCCGCCCGCCGCGCATGCCGGATTCGTGGGCGCCGTCGCGGGAAACCTCGAGGAAATAACCTACCGCGACCTGGCAAAATCGAGCGTCATGCAATTTTCCGACCGCGACGGGTGGTTCGGCTTTTCCGACGTGTATTTCATGAACGTCCTGGCGCCCCCGCGCGGGAACAGCACCAACGTCAGGATAATGCCCCTGTCGACGGACGCAGAGACCGGAATAGCGACTTTCCAGGCCGACTATGTCGCGGACAGGATGACCGTCGCCCCGGGGGAAAGCAAATCCGTGGAATCGCGCGCGTACATAGGGGCGAAGGAGCCCGCGGCCCTGGCCTCGTACGGCATAGAAAAGCTCCCGCTCGCGATAGACTACGGCATGTTCTACCTGCTGACGCGGCCGTTCGTCGCGATGCTCGGGTGGCTCAACTCCATTGCCGGCAACTTCGGAGCCGCGATAATACTGTTCACCGCGCTGGTGCGCCTCCTCCTGTGGCCGGTGGCGCAGAAATCGTTTCGATCCATGGAGAAGATACGCAAGATACAGCCGGAAATGAAGCGCATACAGGCCGTATACTCGGGCGACAAGGCCCGAATGAACATGGAGATAGCGGCACTATACAAATCGCACCATATAAACCCGCTGTCCGGCTGCCTGCCCATTCTTTTCCAGCTGCCGGTGTTCATAGCGCTCTACAAGGCTCTGATAATCTCCATAGACATGCGCCAGGCGCCGTTCGCGCTTTGGATAAAAGACCTGTCCGCCGCAGATCCGACAAGCATATGGAACCTGTTCGGGTTGCTTCCCTATGCACCATGGAGCTGGCTTCCCGCGCTGGGCGTCCTCCCGATACTGATGGGCGCCACCATGTACGCCCAGCAGGCCATGCAGCCCGCGGCCGGCATGGACCAGACCGGCGCGAAGGTCATGAAGTTCATGCCCCTTGTATTCACCTTCATATTCGCAGGGCTGCCGAGCGGACTCGTGCTTTACTGGACGGTGAACAACGTGCTCTCCATACTCCAGCAAAAGATGATAAAATAGCGGCTTGTTTTTTCGCGCGGCCCCTGTATAATGGAAACAGGAGCACGAATGAAGCTTAAAGAATTCTTCGCACTGAAACCCGCCCTCATAGGGACATTCCCGTCATACGAACACCTCCCGGCAAGCAGCGAGCCCGAAGTCGCGTTCGTGGGGCGGAGCAACGTCGGCAAATCCTCGCTCATCAACGCGCTGTTCAACTCGTACGCCCTGGCGCGGGTGTCGAACACGCCGGGCAGGACGCAGACCATAAATATGTTCAGCCTCGCCGGAAGGCTGATGATAGCGGACCTGCCCGGATACGGGTTCGCCAACGCGCCCAAGGACATAGCGGACGCATGGAACGAAAACATGCGCGCGTACCTGAAGACGCGCGAACAGCTCAAGCGCGTGTTCGTCCTAGTCGACAGCAGGATCGGGCTCAAGCTCCTGGACGTGGAAATGATGTACATGATGGACAAGATAGGGCTTTCATACCAGGCCGTGCTTACGAAAACGGACAAGATAAGCCTCTCGGAGCTGTCCGCGGTGCGCGCAGAGCTAGACACGGCGCAGCGCCAGCACCCGGCCATGCACCCAATCGTGCTAAACACCTCGACCGAGAACGGAGCCGGGCTCGACGAAGTGCGCGGCAGCATATTCGACCTTATCAAATAAATCGCTGAAAAAATACTCCGTCTTTTTTCAGCGGGAACAGGAGTTCGAAAACCGGGCAAAGCCCGATTGTCCGAACGAGTCTGTTTTTCATGTGGTCGGGAAAACACCGATTGTCCGAACGAGTCAATGTTTCTGATTGGCAAAGCCCGCTTGTTTCGACAAATTGCCTCTCCGTCAGAATAACGGCCTGAAAAAAGGGAGGGCGAAAGGCCCTCCCCGTCTGGATATATAATCCCAATCGCCTACCATCCGCAACCGGTGAATATCGCGTTCGCATCGCTGTAGAAGCAATTCGTAACTTCGGTCGGGCATGGATTCGCAATCAGCGGCCTGAGCGCATTATACTTTGCTGCCGCATCGGCCACCGTGGTAGCGGTGTTGACCTTCTGGTACGCCGTGGTAAGGGCACTCCATTCGGTTTTCATGCGAGCGAGCTGATCCGAGCCTGGAGGCGCAGCCGTATGAGCGGCGCACCCCGCGACGGCCTGGTTGTACTTGGCCTGGGCCTTATAGTAATCCGTCGTGGCCGCGGACTTCACCTCGGCAAGATTGGTGTACATGTGGCCGAGGTTGAGATTCAACGCCTCCAGGTCGTAACTGAACGAATCCTTGGAGCAAACAGGCGTGGCCGCGTCGTCGCAGGAACATCCCGCACTGCCCTCCGCGCACGTCGTGCCCGGATACTCGTCGAGCAACTTCTTCAGCGCAGTCACCTTCGCCGCGACGTTCGAGCCGGTGGCGAGGTCGAGGGCCTGCTTGGCCGAAGTTATCGTCGCCCAGTTTTTGTCCATGTTCTCCTTGGCCTTCTTGGCGCGCGCATAGTGGTCCGGCGTCTGTCCAGAAGTGGTGTTGATCGCCGCGGCGAACTTCTGCACGGCCTCCGCGTACCGGGTCTGGGCCGACGAGAACGCGGCCTCGACAGCACTCTTGCCTATGTCGCTTTCGTTCTGGGCGTCGGACCCCGCGTTCTGGGCCTGGGTCAGATAGGCGTTCATCTGGTCCACATAGCGCGACATGTTCGTACTTTCCTTCGTCAAGTCCTGCAGGTATTCTGTGGCCTTCACGACGGTCATGTTACGGCGGGTGCCATTGTCTTCGTACGTCGACTGAGCGATGTTGTCCTTCGCGGCGCGAGCGCTGGTGTAGGCGGTGTTCACGGAGCCCGAGCTGCCATTGAACAGCGCGCGGGCATCCGCGATCGCCTTGCCAAGGCTGTTGGAGTTGTCCGCACATTTCGTCGAATACCGGGCGCAGAGATCCTCGACCTTCGCGGCCAAAGTCTTGACGCGGTTGTAGTTCGTGTCGACGGAGTTGAACTGGCGCGCGGCCTCGGTCCTCAAGTCGTCGACGGACTTCTGCTCGTACTGCGACAGGCCCGCGACGCTCCCGTACTCGCCGGCCAGGGCCGGAAGGATGCAGCAATCGTCGCCCTCGCAGGTTTCCTTGTCATTGCACGCTGGCTTCATCGCGACGGTCATGCGGTTCTTGAGGCTGCCGGCCGCGCCGGAGCAGGCCTTGACCATGTCGATCTGCTCGCCCAGATCCTTCCAGCTGAGCGCGCCCACGATGGTTCCGGCCGCGCCGGCGGCGAAGTTGACCCCTCCGCCGATTATGTGGCCTACACCCTCGCCTTTGCTGAGGCCGGTGTGGATGGCACCCCCGACGGCGCTGATGGCGCCGACGCCGCCGGTGTAGGTCTGGGCCACAAGCGCGATGAACGCGTCGTTGAACTTATTGCCGCTTATGCCGGAGCACTTGCTATTGACCTGCGCGGCCCCGGAAAGCGCGTTGTTGTATATGGCCTGGTTCCGGTTGTACCTCTCTATGTCGCCCTCTGGAAGCGTGGTCCAGTTGTAGCTTTCTATATCGGGCAGGGCCTCCGGCATTTTTTCGTAAGTCGAAGTGACCGCGGAAACGCCGGACTCGCACGTGGAAACAGCGTTGACCGCCTTTTTCACGGCAGTATCGTCGGCATTGATTCCGCCATGGGTGGTTACCCCGCCGGTCACGGCCGCGCCCGCGCCGCCCACGACGCCGACTATGGTGCCGGTCATGGCAAGAGCGCTGATCTTGCGATTGAATTCTTTGCGTATGTATGTTATGTTAATATTGTTATCCACGAGTGTGAATTTAGTCACAGAGCCTTTTGCAGCCTCTATCGCCTTTATTCCCGCATCTATCAAAGTTTGTTTTGTAAGAATAGGAATAGCTTTTTGCTTACTAGCTTCTTTACCTACATTATCTTTGTTTATCTGAGTTACTGTTGTCCGATAATCGGCTACTGCTTGATCAAATCCAGCTTTGGCGGCGGCAGCCAACTCCTCGGAATAAAATGTTTCACTCGAATTACCTGTTGCAGACGTAAGCCCATTTTGGGCTTCTGTAAAAGTATTTCCTCCACCAATGTTTGTCTGTGGACCTCCTCCTGGGAGTTCATTTTCTGTAATCTTACCTACTATTGTTTTAAAAGCATTGCTATCATGGGTAATGAGCTGTCCCAAGGCAATTTCACCCTCACGGGTTTCTATAGCCTCTTCCTCCCCCTCTCCAACTTTCTTGCTCCATGGGGCGCTCTCGATTTTCTTCTCATCCACTTTCTGCATTATGCCTCCGGCGAGCTGCAGGCCGCCGCCGACAGCCTGGACTCCCGACGATATGGTGCCGAGCTTTATGGCCGTCATTATGCCGTCGAGAGAGGTGCCGCTTATGTCCTCGCTGGTGCAGGACGCAAAACTGCCGCTTGCGCTAACATTGTATTTCCCGGTGGCGGGATCGGTTGCGCCCAACGTTCCCCAAACGGCCACGGCCAGGGCCTCATAATCCTTCTGCGCCTTGGTGTACAGGATGCGCAGCTGGGAAAGCTTCGTGCCGTCGGCCGCGTCGCCGTAGGAGATCTTGGACGTGTCGTAATCCTCGCCGGAGGCGGTGCCCTTGAACTTGAACGCAACGTACGACACTATGCGCGCCGAGGTCGCGTCAACGCCGCTCGGCGCAGTCGGACTGTTGACAAGGCCGTCGTAGATGGCGTACCCCTCGCGCCCGTCCTTGCATACGTTCGTGTAGCTCGCCCCCTCCTCTATGCGGACCATGGGCGTATAGGTGACGCGCTGGATCTCGGGCAATTTCATCCACGCCTCGCGCGTGACCTCGTCCGAACCCTTGGTGTATATCTGCTTGGCGCAGTTCATCACGTGGTTGTAGCTAGCAGTCGGAGACACGCTGCTGTACGGAGCGAGAATCCGCGGCTCGGCCGAGACCACGGCCCGGCCGCCGTCGGTCATGAGGCGAAGGTAGAAATCGTTCATGCTCAACAGCTCGCCGTCGGTGAACTCGATCGGCCCGGTGCGGAAATAGCCGCCCGCAACGTCGCTCACGATTATCGGGGTGCGGGGCTCGGACGCCGTCTTGCCCGCGCTCCGGGTCCGGGTCCTGCTATTAGACGTGTTGTTGGAATCGGAGGAAGCGCCGGTGTTCGCCTTCACCCGGCGCGAAGCCGCGGCAGACTTGGAAGAAGAAGTGCGGCGCGCGGCAGACGGAGCGGAAAACGCGGCACCAGCCCCCAAACCAACGGCCACAAGCACCAATATCGATGCGACAACTACCTGTTTTTTCATAACTTTCTCTCCATAAAGCTCTTCCTACACGCGATTATAACACGAAATCAACGACTTGGCAAGAGGAAACTGCTCCGCAAAGTATCGGCCGGCGGGGGATGGAAAAGGCGCGCCATTCCCCGGCCCGACCCGAGGACGACGGAAAGGACGCCGGGGACGACAGCCGCCATTTACCCCGCATTCTTCACCATTTCCGCAATGCCCTTCAGGCCGCCCATGGAGCGCAGGCCCTCCATCACCGACCTCATCTTCCGGTGCTGTTTTATAAGCCGCTCCACATCGCCTTGCGAAACGCCCGCGCCGGAGGCTATGCGCCGCCTGCGCCCCGCAAGGATTATCCCCGGATTCCTGCGCTCGGCCGGCGTCATGGACAGTATCATCGCCTCCTGGCGCGCTATAACCCTGTCGTCGAATCCGGCGGACTTGAGCCTGTCCGCCATGTTCGCGACGCCCGGAAGGAACTTCATGATGGCGGAGGCGGAGCCCAGCTTCTTCATCTGGCGGATCTGACCCAGCATGGTGTCGAACGTGAACGAGCCGGCGAGCATCTCCTCGGCCAGCCTCTCGGCCTCGCGCTCGTCTATCTTAGTCTGGGCCTTCTCCACCAGCGTCGCTATGTCACCCATGCCCAGAATGCGCGCCGCCATGCGCTCGGGATGGAAAACCTCGAGATCGTCGGGCTTTTCGCCCGTGCCGAGGAACAGTATCGGCACGCCGACGCTGGCCCGCATGGAAATAGCCGCCCCGCCCCTCGCGTCGCCGTCGGCCCGCGTCATAACCACGCCGGTCAGCGGCACCGCATCGTTGAACGCGCGCGCCACGTTCACCGCGTCCTGGCCGAGCTGGGCGTCGACAACAAGGACAACCTCGTCCGGCCGCGCTATCTCCGCCACGGCCTTAAGCTCGTCCATCATGCCCTCGTCAACCGAAATCCGGCCGGCGGTGTCGATTATAAGCACGTCCGCGCCGGATCTCGCCGCCCTCCTAGCGATATCGAGCGGCCCCTCGCCGCCAACCAGGGGCAGCGAATCCGCGCCGACGCGAGAGGCCAGCGCCGCCAGCTGCTCCCTGGCCTGCGGCCGATAGACGTCGGCCGAGGCCAGAAGCGGCGCGCGCCCCTTGTCCTTGAAATATTTCGCGAGCTTCACGGCGGTCGTAGTCTTGCCCGAACCGTTCAGGCCGACCGTCATGACGACGCGCGCGGAATCTATCGGACGGGCAGAACCGCCCAGCATATCGGCCAGCTCGTCCTCTACTATCTTGACTATCTGGTCCGCGGGACGGACGCTCTCTATGACCTTTTGGCCCCTGGCCCTCTCCTCCATCCTCGCGAGGACGTCCTTGACCACCGGAAGGGCCACGTCGGCCTCCAGCAAGGCGATGCGGATGTCGCGGAATGCCCCGGCTATGTCGGAAGAGCCTATCCTGCCGCGGCCGGAAAGGCGCTCGAACACGCCTAGGATTTTCTTCGAGAGCGAGTCGAACACCTGGAGAGAGCCCTTTCACATTTCCCGCACCTGCACCCGCAAGGACGGGGACGCGCCCCGCCCCTACGCGCGCAATACGCGTTCTTCAAAAACGCCCAGCCCGCCCCGAACGAGGCTCCGGCGATGGCGAAGCACTTGACCGCCGCATCTACGCATTCCATGCACATAACAATCTCCCCAATCAAAATCCGCCAATCATAGGCCGTCGATACACGGGCCCCTTGCCCGACGTATTTCGATTGTGAAATTTTTGAGAAAAATCCCTAACCGTTCCCAAAAATTTCTTTAATCGGCCTCGAAAATCGCCGCACAGGCCGCCGATGTTTCGAGAGTTCAGTTTATCGCACTCGGGACTATATCCTTTCCGAAAAACTCTTTCAACCGGAAAATATCCGCGACCGCGCCGTACGCGTCCTTCAGATATTCCCGCGCGGTCAGGCCGAACTTCGAGCGATCGCCCTCCAGCTTCTCGATATAGAACCGAAGCGTCGCGCCCACAGTGCCGGTGCCCGACAGGCGGAAAAACACGCGCACGCCGCCGACCTCCGTCTGGAAGCCCTGGCTTTTCGCAATCTCGCCGGTCGCCGGATCCGTATAGTCGAACGCCTCGAAATTCTTCGCGGCGAAACCGACCAGCCTGTCCGCGCCCGCCTTGTCCACGCCCTCGTAGCTGTACTGCGAATAGAACACGCGGCCGTTCTCCTCCCACATCTCGCTTGCCAGCTCCTCGAGCGAAAGCCCGGTCGCGCCCATGACGTTGAGCCAGTAAAGCACCGCGAACATGCCGTCCTTCTCGCGGATGTAATCCCCGCCCTGGCCGAAACTCTCCTCTCCGCAAAGCGATATCATGCCCGCGTCCAGAAGGCTCGCGAACCACTTCCATCCGGTCGGCGTAGCGTAGACCCCGAACCCCTCGCGCGCGGCCACAAGATCGAGCGCGGAGCTGGTGGGCAGAGTCCTTGCCGCCCCCTTGAAGCCCTTCCTGAAATACGGGACGAGCCTCCTGTATTTCGCCATTATCGCCAGGCAGTCGCTGGGCGCCAGATAGAACCGGCGGCCCAAGACCATGTTGCGGTCGCCGTCGCCGTCCTCGGCCGCGGCGAAATCTATATCGCCCTTCATCATGAGGTCGAACAAATCCCTGCCGTAGGTCGGGTTGGGCTCGGGATGGATGCCGCCGAAATCCGGCATGGGATCGCAGCGCAGGAGCCATTCCTCCGGCACGTCGAGCAAGTCGCGGAATATGGCCCTGGCGACCGGGCCCGAGGCCGCGTTCATGCCGTCGTAGCGGAACGTATGCCCGGCGTCGAACCAGCCCTTTATCGCGTCGAAGTCGAACATGCCCCCGAGCATGTCCACATAGTCGGCGACGGGATCGACGTATTCGACGAACCCCTCCACGCCGCCGTCGGCCACCAAGTATTCGGATATGGACTTCGTTTCGCCGTATATCGCGTCGGTCACGGCCTCGGGCGCCCCGCCGCCGCCTGCGAGCTCCACCTTTATCCCGAAATCGCCGTTCGGACCGCCTGGATTGTGCGACGCGGACAAAATGAATCCTCCGTCGGCCCCGTATTTACGGATTACGTGCGATATGGCCGGAGTAGTCGCGGCAAGCGAGCCCGGCTCGCCCACGACCAGGATTTTCTTGACCCCGTTGGCGACAAGCAGGCGGACTATGCACGGCAGGAATTCCGCCCCCGGATAGCGGCCGTCGCCGCCGATTACGAGCGAGTCCAGCCTGTGCCCGAGCCTTTTGCGGACATTGATGCAGCTTTGCAAAAAGTTCTCCAAAAAATTCGGGGCCATGAAATCCTCGGTGCGCTTCCTAAGCCCGCCGGTCCCGGGCTTCTGCCCCTCTATCGGGCCGGTCTTTACATGCCGTATGTCCATTTCAATCCTTTCCGCTGTCCGTCCATGCGGCGATGCTACACCACCCGCCGGATTTTTTCAAGGCCGCGCAGGCCTTCTTAAGCTCGGGCAAGGGACCCGAAAAATACACGCGCCAGAAATAGCCCAGGCCGTCGGCATATTCGTACGAAACGGACGGAGAAAAGCCCGCGATGGACGGATATTCCGATTTGAGCTTCGGTATGCCGGCCTCGGCGGCCTCGCGGCTTCTATAGGAGGCCATATGCAGCCTCGGACCGGATTTTTTCGACGGGGCCGCCGCTGCGGCCGCGACGGGTTTTACAGGAGGCGTGGAAGCCGGAGGCCGTGGTGCAACCGGCTCCATCAACGATACGGGCGCAGACGCGGGCGGCGACGGAGCCGACGGCACCAGCGGAGATGGCGCGAGCTGCATGGACGGCGCGCTTGACGGCGATGCAGAACGACCCGGCAAGGCGGCCGGCTTAGCTTCCTCGTCCCTGAAATAATTCCTGCTCCTGTCCAGGCGGCGCAGGACTATCCTCTGCTCGGCCGGCGCTATCAATTCCGAGGCCTCCTTCGCCGCGTCGAACTCGCCTCCCGCCAGATCGTCTTGCGGCATTTCGTCCAGACCCTTAAGACGGAACGGCTCCGGCTTTTGCTCCGGCCCCGGCGGCGCGGCCCTTGGCTCCTCCGGCACGGCCTTTTGCGCCGATGCGGCCGGGATATCGGCCTTTGGCTCCCGCTTCGCATCCGCCTTGGCGGGAAGCTTCGGCTCCATAACGATCGGCTCGGTTTTCTTCGTCGGATCGACTATCAGCGGGCCGGTCGAATCCGGGGCCGCGTCCGCCGATGGCTCCCGGACGGTAGCATCCTCCGGCTTCACAAGGTCCAACGGCATGAGGCTGTGGCGGCTTTCCCACTCGTCGCGCGAGGCCTGTCCGAACGCCGGAACAGCGGCCAGAAGCGCGAGCAGACAAACGGCGGCGGTTTTCATTCTTGCGTTCCCCCGAGGCCTATGTTATTATAGAGAGAGGTCCGGGGCAAGGGGAAAATGAGCAAGGGCGAACTTAAAATCGGCGATCGGCCGGAGAGCGTTTCGGACATGCTGGAGCGGTACCACGACTTCAACAAAACCTACGGTTTCCGCAGGGTCAACCCGGCAGTCATATACGCCGCGGCGCTGGCCCTCTCCCTTATCTGGATAGGGCTGGTCGCGTACTATATAGCCAACGGGATATACTCCGCCGGCTCTCTTTTGAAAATGCTTCCGCACGAATTCGGCGGGTTCCTGGCCGGAACGATTATGCCGGTCGGCTTCGTGTGGATGATAGCGCTCTATATAGACCGGAACATGAATTCAAACTACGAACAGAAGGTCATATACCCGTTCCTGCAAAGCATAATAGACCCGGCCGGCGACACGTCGGTGATAGTCGGCGTGGTAAAGGAAAAGCTCGCCGCGGAAACGGAGGCGCTGAAGCTAGCCGTAGGCGATTTGAAAGAGGGCGGCGCGACGCTCGAAAACATAAGCGAGACCATGAAGGGCGTCCTAGAGAACGCGGACAAGACGCTTAGCGGATACTCCGCAAAGCTCGAGGAATCGGCCTTAAAGATGGCACGCAACGCGGCCGACATGAACGAAAGCTCGGCCAAGCTCCTGGCCGCGGGCGAAAGCGCAGAAGACCGCGCCAAGGCCATAACGCGCGACATGGCCGACAAGACGGGCGAGATCATGTCCGCGATGAGGGACGCGCTCGGCCTGCTTGAAAAACTGGCCGAGGGAACGGCGAAGACCGCGGCGGACATAGACAACGCCATATCGAACGCCGAGGCAAAGAACGCCTCCATGGCGCAGATAATCTCGGAATCCTCGGAAAAGCTCGCCGCGACAGCAGAGGCGGCGGAACAGCGCGCCAACCAGTCCCTGGCCCAGATAGACGGCAGGACGAACGAGTTCGTAATCAAGGCCAACATATCGGCCGAGAAAATCTCGGCGGTCACGGCCGACATAGCGAAGTCCGTCGACACGGTCAACGAGGCGTCGAACACCACCCGCAGGCTGTCCATAGAAACCATGGACAAGATGGAGGGCTATGCGACATTCATAGCAGAGCGGTTGTCCGAACAGAAGAAGGCCTTCTCGGACAAGGTCGACGGCCTGGCGGCCGCAGTGGCCGAGGTGGAGAAAAGATTCGCGACGGCAGAAAGGAACGCGCGGGACAGCGCCCTTTCGATAACAGGGGCGCTCGGCGACATGGCGGGAGCAATCGCGAAGGAAAAGCAGGACATATCCGCGGTCGCGGCCGAAATAGCCGAGAGCGTGGGCGGCCTTTCCCGAGAAATGGGAAAAATGATCGAGGCCGGACGCCAGACGATAGAGAGCATAAAATCCTTCGACAAGGCGATAGGCTCTTCCGCCGGATCTGTTGCGGACAGCGCGAAGATAGTCGCAGAAACCATCGGGGAAACCGGACGCGCGATAGACGAGCGCACGGCGGCCCTGAGGGGCGCCTCGGACAGCCTGGCCGACATAGCGAACAAGGTCTCGACGCATACGATGCTCGGCGAAACGGCAATCGAAAAACAGGGCCAGAAAATGGCCCAGGCCGCGGAAGATATAATAGTGAAGATAGGCTCCATAGACGGGAAGATAGCGAACGTCATGAACGGCATATCCAGCCTGGCCGAACGCCTGGAGGAAAGGTTCGGGAGCGTTTCCGAATCGCTCGTCGCCCGCGCCGCCAGCGCCAGCCGCATGATATCCGAGTCGATAGACGCCGCGAGCTCGGGCGCAACCGCGTTCAAGAACATATCGCAGGAGTTCAGCGCGAGCGCAAAGGACATAACCGCCGCGTCGGGAGAAATATCGCGCATAGCCGGAGCCATGCCGCAGGTCGAGGGAATGAAGGCCCAGGCGAAGGAAGCCGCGGGGACGCTCGCCTCGGTAAGCGACGGGTTCTCGAAGTTCGTAAGCCAGAAGCAGTCCGAGCTAGCCATGATGTCCGAGAACGCGACCAAGGTCATGACAACGGTCGCGAACTACGCCAACAAGCTCTCGGGCGACATAGGCCAGACCATATCCGCGTTCAGGGAAATGTCGGACAAGACCGACGCCATGGCAAGGAAGATGTCAGGCGTGGCAGAGGCCGCCGCCGGCAGGGAAAGCCCGGCCGACGCACTCAACCAGGCAGGATTCCTTGTCGAACGCCTGGAATCGCTTTCCATAGACCTGGCCAGGATACTCTCGCCAGACACGGTGCGCGAGCTGTGGAGCCGCCAGCTGGCCGGAAACAAGGTCGCGTTCGCGAAGCACCTCAACGACGCGCTGTCCAAGCGCCAGGTCTCGGCCATACGCGAACAGTTCGCCAGGAACCCCCAGTTCGCCGAGGCCGCGCGGAAATTCGTCGCAGAATTCGACGGCATGATGCTCAAGGTCCGCGTGACCGACAAGAGCGAGATAATGCTCTCCACGCTAACCTCGACAGACGTGGGGCGGGCGTACATAGTGCTCAAGGAAGTGCTGAAATAAAGGCAAAAGGCATCGGAATGACGGACGCATCAATAATAGCCATAGCCGCCCTGTTCATCTGCGCCCCGGCCTTCGCCGCGGACATAATGTGGACGCGAGCGCGCGGCGACGACACCGAGATATACAAATACAACACGGGCGAGGACAAAGACGAGGCGGCGGCCACGTATCCGGGCCGCGTGATAGACGTCATAGACAAGGGCCGGTGGCGGTACGTGTTCACGGACGGCGCGATGTTCGCGGAGGATAGGAAATCCGCCTATCCGTTCAAATGCGGCACGACGGAAAAGGAGGGAGACAGCCTGGTCAGGCGCACGTTCTGCCGCCCGTACATACAGGACGGCTCCGTCATGATCCGCCATTCCCAGCAGGACACGAACATATCCTTCGACAGCGAGGGCGAGCCGTTCGAAAGCCACGACGTCGCGCACACGTTCTGGGCGTTCGACGGGAGCGGGTTCTCGCTCGTCGGAAACGACCGGCAGAAATTCGACAACTCACACCCGGCCGCGTTCGCCAGGGCGGAATCGGCGTTCACGGACACGTGGGACAAGGACTATTGGTCGCTGGCCCGCAAGTCGAGCGAAGCATGGTGGAACTACCGCTATGACGGAAGGCCTGCCTACACCGCGCGCATATCCCGCGGCTCCGGCGCGGTATGGGCGTCCGAGCCCGCGATAAAGGACCGCGGCGAGGACATAGAGATAACCGCCGCCATGCACCGCGACTCCACGGCGGACGAAAAAACCGTCAAGTTCACCCTGGACGGATTCCTGAAAAGCGAGCTTATAAACGACAGCATAAACAAGACAGCCGTGCCGAAAAGGTTCGCCCTCCTGGAAGCCGCCGGCGGAAAATACTACATCATGGCCAACCTGGCGCCCGGGTTCGACGAGCATATAGCGGACTATTTCTATATCCTGAAGCCCGGCGAAACCACGTTTGCGAAGATAGCCCCGCCGAAGGCCGCGGGCGAAGCTTTCGCGATCCAGGCGCTCGACACGCTGAGCCTGTCGCCCACGCACGTCATGGTATCCGCGAACAGGGGGAAGCGGTACCTGTACAACCTCGACGGCAGGCCGATCCGCACGTTCGAGAACGCGGACAAGGCCGCGTTCATGCCGTAAACAAAACGAACGAAATGAACGCGCGGGACATGATATCCGAACTCGAATCGAAGGCCGCCGGCAAGGCGTTTCGCGACTTCTCGGCGCGCATGCTTTGCTGCCGCCTTGGCGGATACGGCGAGGGCGACACCATTATCGGCGTGCGCACGCCGGACATACGCGCGCTGGCGAGGGAACGCCGCGGCGCCTTGCTTCGCGACATAGAAACGCTCCTGAAGAACAAGACGCACGAGGCGAGGATGCTCGCCCTCCTCATCCTCTCCGCGCGGTACGGAGAGGATGCCGTGAAGCTCTACCTGGCGAACACAAGGCACGTAAACAACTGGGACCTGGTGGACGCGAGCGCGCACAAGCTTGTCGGGCGATGGTGCTTCGAGAGCGACGACTATTCCACCATGCGAAGCCTGGCCGACTCCCCCAACATGTGGGAGCAGAGGATAGCCATGGTCGCGACATGGCACGCCACAAGGAACGGGAATACGGCCCCGGCAGTGGAATTCGCGGAAAAATTCCTCTCGAGCCCGCACGACATCCTGCACAAGGCCGCGGGATGGATGCTGCGCGAAACGGGCAAGAAAAACCCGGGCGCACTCCTCGGATTCCTAGACGCTCACGCCGGCGAAGCGCCGCGCACGATGCTGCGCTACGCGATAGAGCGCCTGCCCGCGGCCAAGAGGCTGGAATACATGCGAATCGGAAAGGCCTAGGCGGCATATCGGCAACAACGCAACCCCTTGATTATCCACATATTTTCCATGAACTAAAACTCGCTTTTTTCCTTGCTTTCAAACGGCGTTTTTGCTAGTATCTGAACATAAAAAGCGAAGGAGAAAAAATGGCCGAAAAAAGCATAGAAGAACTCAAAAAAGCCGAGGCCGCGTACTCGGCCGACAGCATAAAATACCTAAAGGGGCTCGACGCGGTCAGGAAGCGCCCCGGCATGTACATAGGAGACACGGACGACGGCACCGGGCTTCACCACATGGTGTACGAGGTGGTGGACAACGCGATAGACGAGGCCCTGGCTGGATGGGCCGACCTGGTCACCGTATCCATAAACGCCGACGGATCGGTCACGGTCACGGACAACGGACGCGGAATCCCGGTCGGCATAAACAAGGAAACCGGACGTTCGGCGGCAGAGCTCATCATGACGGAGCTGCACGCCGGAGGCAAGTTCGACCAGAACAGCTATAAGGTTTCCGGCGGACTGCACGGCGTGGGCGTGTCGGTCGTCAACGCGCTTTCGAGCTGGCTGGAGCTCCGCATATGGCGCGAGGGGCACGAGTATTTCATGAAGTTCGAAAACGGCGCGGTGGCGGAGGACCTCAAGCAGGTAAAGGAAGTGGGAGAGGGGCGCACGGGAACCGAGGTCACGTTCATGCCCTCCCCGGCCACGTTCACGACGACCGAGTTCGACTTCGACACCATAGAAACGAGGCTAAGGGAGCTCGCCTTCCTCAATTCCGGCGTGCGCATAACGCTTACCGACAAACGCGCCGAGGACAAGGTTTCCGAATTCCATTTCGACGGCGGCATACTCGAGTTCGTCAAGTTCATGGACAGGTCCAAAACCCCGCTAGTCCCCGAGCCCGTGTTCTTCGCGGGCGAAAAGGACAAGATAGCCGTGGAGGCCGCGCTCGAGTGGAACGACAGCTACCACGAAAACATGCTCCTGTTCACGAACAACATACCACAGCGGGACGGCGGCACGCACCTGGCCGGATTCAGGGCGGCGCTCACCCGCTCGATCAACGCGTATGTGGCGGAGCGCAACCTTCTCAAGAAAAAAGACATAGAGATCACGAGCGAGGACATGCGCGAGGGCCTTACATGCGTCCTCTCGGTCAAGGCGCCGGACCCGAAGTTCTCGAGCCAGACCAAGGACAAGCTCGTAAGCTCGGAAGTGCGGCCGGCGGTGGAATCGATCGTAAGCGAGAAGCTCAGCCAGTGGTTCGAGGAGCATCCGGCCGAGGCCAAGAACATAATCGAAAAGACGGTGGAGGCGGCCACCGCGCGGGAGGCAGCCAGGAAGGCCAGGGAGCTCACCCGCCGCAAGACCGCGCTCGACATAACCTCGCTTCCGGGCAAGCTGGCCGACTGCCAGGAACGCGATCCCTCGAAATCCGAGATATTCATAGTCGAGGGAGATTCCGCCGGCGGCAGCGCGAAGCAGGGGCGCAACCGCGCGACGCAGGCGATACTTCCGCTCAGGGGCAAGATACTCAACGTGGAGCGCGCGCGCTTCGACCGCATAATATCGTCCGAAATGATAGGCACGCTCATCACCGCGCTGGGATGCGGCATAGGCGACGAACAGTTCGACATAGACAGGATACGGTACCACAAGGTAATAATCATGACCGACGCCGACGTGGACGGCGCGCACATACGCACGCTCCTACTCACCTTCTTCTACCGCCAAATGCCCGAGATAATAAACAAGGGCTACCTGTACATAGCACAGCCGCCGCTGTACAAGGTCAAGCGCGGAAGCTCCGAAACGTACATGAAGGACGACGCGGCCCTGGAAAACTATCTCATAGACCTGGTGGCGGACGAGGGCGTGCTGGAGCTTCCGAACGGAGAAAAGATGGCCGCCAACGACTTCAGAGACCTGATCTCGCGCATACGCAGGCTCGCGAAGCTGGTCGAACCGCTGACCAAGTACGTGCCCCTCAAGATAGTCGAAAACGCTGCCCTTGCCGGAATGTTCGCCGAGGGCGCAGACCTGGGTGCGGCGGCGAAAAAGGCGGCGGAGCGCATGGACGCCTTTGAAAAACGGAACTTCAAGGGGTGGAAGGCCGAACCGGCCGACGGCGGAGTGCGCTTCAGCAGGACGCTCAGAGGCGTGGCCGAGGAATACCTGCTCCGCGCACAGGAAATAGAATCGCCCGAGGCGAGGAGGGCCGACGAATGCCTCCGCGACCTCAGGAACGTGTTCTCTGGCCGCGTGTCCCTCACGCTAAAAGATAAGACGTTCGACGTAAGCCAGCCGGTCGAAATGCTCAACAAGATATTCGACATAGGCAAGCAAGGACTCGCCATAAGCCGGTACAAGGGACTTGGCGAAATGAACGCGGAGCAGCTGTGGGAAACCACCATGGACCCGAACGCCCGCAACCTCCTGCAGGTGAAGACCGACTCCAACTCGGCAGAGGCGGACGAAGTGTTCTCGATGCTTATGGGCGACATAGTGGAGCCTAGGCGCGACTTCATACAGGCCAACGCCCTAAACGTCGCGAACCTGGACATATAACGACTCAAATCGAAACGGACAGCCGCCTACGCTCCTTGCTTCGATCCGTCGGGCGGCGCCATCGGCTTCGCGCGCGCGAAAAAAAGGCCGCGGAAAACCGCGGCCTTGATATCCCTGCAGGAAAGACAAAACTATTTCCTCTTCGTCTTTATCTTGTTCTCCTTTATGCACTTGCCAAGCTCCTTGCCGAGCAGGCCGGGGCACTTTTCGTTGCATTCGGTAATCTTGTCGTCATGGTCGGCGAACACCACCTCGCAGGAAGTCTCGGGATCCAGCTCTCCCTTCTTTCCGCCGCCTTTCCTCTTAGCGGCCTCTACGCCGACGGCGAAAACCAATCCAAGCGCGAATACGGCAAATAACGTCTTTTTCATCATAATTCTCCTTTTATTATCCATATCACAAGGGGACAGGCTATTTTATTTTATTTTATTTTCCCATATGCACTTGCCAAGCTCCTTGCCGAGCAGGCCGGGACATGTTTCATTGCATTTCGCAATCTTGCTTTCAGAATTGGGGAATGCGATCTCGCAACCCGCATCGTCGGAGAGCTTAAGCTTTTTGTTGCCCTTGCCGCCCTTTCTGGCAGCCTCGGCTCCGACGGCGAAAACCAATCCAAGCGCGAATACGGCAAATAAAATTCTCTTCATCATAGTCTCCTTTTGGTTGTCTGTTTCAACGATCATATCGTGCATCGTGCGTACTTTTTATAATTGTAACATAGGCTCGTATTTTATGCAAATGATTTTTTTGTCAGAAAACCAAAAGCAAAATCACCCGAAAGAATCCAGCATCTTCCTCCCCACCGGCGAGGACTTCAGCGCTTTTAGGCCGTCCGCGGAGCCCATGTCGGAGAGCTTTCCGTCCAAAAGCGCCACGCGGCGGTGCATCTTTCGGGCCAGCAACGGATTGTGCGTCGCGACCAGGGCCGCAGTGCCGGACCGGGCGACCAGCCCCAAAAGAATCGAGAATACCTCCTCCGAATTGTACGGATCAAGGTTCCCCGTGGGCTCGTCCGCCAGGATGAGCCTCGGCCGCCGCACGAACGCGCGGGCTATGGCCACGCGCTGGGCCTCTCCCCCGGAAAGCTCGGCCAGGCGGTGGCCAAGACGGCCGCCCAGCCCGAGGCTCTCTAGCTCGGCCGCGGCGGACTCCATCGCGTCCAAGCGCCCGGCCCCGGCTATCATGCACGAAATGGCCACGTTCTCGAGCGCCGTGAAATCCGGGAACAGGTTGTGGGACTGGTACACGAAACCAAGAGAGGCCGCCCTCATCTTGGTCCTGGCATAATCGGACAGGCGGGACGCATCCGAGCCGAGTATCGAAACGGAGCCGGAATCGGCCCTGTCCAACAGACCCGCGACATACAGGAGCGTAGACTTCCCGGAACCCGAAGGGCCGACCAGCGCGACTATCTCGCCGGCCTTCAGCTCCAAGGACGCGCCCTTGAGTATGGAAATCCTCGACTTGCCAGAGCCGTAGGATTTCCGCACGTTCCCGAGCGACAGCACGCTACTCATACCTCAGTACCTCCACCGGCTCCTGGCGAGCGGCGCGCAGGCTAGGATAAATCGTCGCGAGGAAGGCTATCAGCATGCTCATGGCAACGACCATCGAGACCTCGAACGAATCGATGGAGCTGGGCAGTTCCGAGAGAAAATACACGTCGTCCGGGAAAAGCTTGGCCCCGGTCACGAACTGCAATATCTTGCGCACATATTCGATGTTCAGGCTTACCGCCACGCCCAACAAGGCGCCCAGCACCGTGCCCAAAACGCCGATTATCGAGCCGGCCAGGAAGAATATGCGCATGACCGAGGCCTTCGTCGCACCCAGTGTGCGGAAGACCGCTATGTCCCTGGCCTTGTCCTTCACCAGCATGACCAGAGAGGATATTATGTTGAAGCTCGCCACCAGGATTATCAGCGTCAGGATAAGGAACATCACGTTGCGCTCGACCGAAAGCGCGGACACGAACGACGAGTTCTGCTCCAGCCACGTATAGAGCCTGTGCCCGCGGAGGATTCCAGCAGATAACCTTTCGGCGACGGCGCCGGCCCCGTCCGGATCGTTCAGGAATATCTCTATGTGCGACGCGCGCCCCTCCATGTTCGCGAACAGCTGCGCGGAGGGAAGATCCATGAAGATAAAATTCGCGTCGTATACGGACATGCCGGTCTTGAACGCCGCACCCACGCCGTACGAGCTCGTCCTCGGAACCGTGCCGAACGCGGTGACGTTCCCGCGGGCCGTGGTGAGCGACACGTCGCCGCCCAAACCTACGCCCAGGGAATTCGCGAGCTTGTATCCGACCAACACCTCTCCCCTGCCGACGTCCCCAAGCCGGCGCCCGTCCAGGAGGCCGCCGACCAGCGGCTTCAAAAGTGCCATGTCGCGCATGTCCATCGCGCGCAGTATGACGCCGGCGGAGGCGCCCTCGCTCGCCACCATGACCTGGGATTCGACCATGGGCACGGGCCTGAACGGAATCTCGCCCCTCAGCTCGTCCGCTATCCTGTCCGCGAGCCGCGAATAATCGCCTATGCTCTGGCGCCCGTGCTCCGGCATGACCACGACATGGCCGTTCATGCCCATTATGCTCTCGAGCATCTTCTCGCGGAAGCCGTTCATGACGCTCATCACCACTATAAGGACGGCCACGCCCAGCATTATGCCGATGAGCGACAGCCACGTTATCACGGAAATAAACCCGTCCTTGCGCTTGGCGCGAAGATACCGGACCGCGACCATGAGCTCGAACGTCATTTCCCGGGCCCCGCGGGCTTTTTCATTTCGGGCAGGGGCTTCACGATGCTGATGATGCGCGGCGAAATCAGCACCACCAGCTCGGAATTAGGCGGTATGGGCGTAGAATCTCCCGCGGCGAAATACTGCGTCGGAATGCCTACTATCAGGAAATTGTCGCCAAGGCGGCTCGGCACGGAATACTGCGATATCTGGCCCTCGCTCGTCTTCAAGACTATCGTGGTGTCGAGCTTGCCCACGCTCTTCGCCTGCGGCGCGAAGCGGGCCTCGGATAGCACCTGCAGGTCGGTTTCCAGCCTCGGCTCGCGGCTGCAGCGGCCTATGTCGAACCGGCCCTGCCACCGCTCCGGTATCACGTACTTGCCGGTCGAGATAAGCTCCACGTCCGCGCGGGACTTGAAAAACTCGGCCAGGCTGGAACGGTTGAAATTGGCCCCCACCACGAACAGGCGGCCGATTATCCCCCTCTTGACCAGGCGCACCGAACGGCGGTTGAACGCGTCTATAACGGCCATCCACTCCACGGCGGCGCCCTTCTCCTTCGGACGGATGCGGTACACGTCTATGTCATAGGCCATCAGGTACTTCTCGCGCGCGAACTTGTTTATTATCCCGCGCACCTTGCCCTCGGTTATTATGTCGCCCTGGAATATCAGCACGCGATCCTCCCAGTCTATGACTATGTCGTCCACGTCCGCGCCCCTCAAGGCGTCCTCCGCGGCGATAAGAACCTCGTCCGACAGGGGTACGTGCAGGTTCCACTTCGCATGGCGGCGAAGCGTTACGGTCCGCGTGCGGTCGTCGTACGAATAGTACACGTCGGCGGAGGCGGTTATAAGGTCTATGACGCTCGAAAGCCTGCCGCCCAGGCCGCTCATCGAAATCTTCTTGGTGAAGCGGTCGCGGGAATCTACCTCTATCTCGGTGTTCTTCAAAAGGCTCCCCAGCACGCCGTCGACAGTCTTTTCCTTGAAGCTCAAGTCCTCGACCGTTATGTCGGGAAGGGGGTCTCCCTTGTCCACACGTTCAAAATAAAAACGCTCCGCGTCGAACGGCTGGGCGCTGATTATGCTCTGGCTGTCCCAGTCGACCTTGCACCTTAGCGGCGTCTCGAGGTTGAAGAACTCGACGTTCTCAAGCGTTCGGGAAACCTTGCGCTCGTATACAGGAACCCCGGCGAAGCTCGCGACAGGCCTCTGCTCCACGGCATCTGGCGCGGGCACAACCGCCGGCATGGGCGGAACGCCGCCCATAAACTCTTCGCATGCGGCAAGCAGGAACAGCAATGGAAGAAACCTTCTCACGGCCCAATCCTACTTCGTCCCGTCCTGTTTTTCAATCGTTATCTCGTCCGCAAGCTCCCTCTTCAAAAGGGCGAGCCTGCGGGCCGCGTCGGGAGTCTTCAGCTTCGCGCCCAGCGACACGGCATAGTCCGCCGCGTCGCGCAAAAGCACGTATCCGGGATAGTCCTCCAGCGCGGCATAGCCCTTCTCCACCACCATGGCCGACATGACCTCTCGCGCACTGGAAAGAAAATCCACGACGCGGTCGAACGCAACGGCGCGCCAGTCCTTAGCCTCCGGCCCGGGCTCGGGACGAGACTCGGACACTTCGCTAGGGGGCGGCTCGGGCGCAGATTCGGGCCCTGCCTCCGGCATAGATTCGGGCTTCGGCCTTGTTTCCGGCGCCGGCTCTGGGCTAGGCCCGGATACTTCGCGCGGGGACGGCTCGGGCGCAGGTTCGGCAGACAGCTCCGGCATAGGCGCGGGCTTCGGCCTTGTTTCCGGCCCGTGCGCGGGCTTAGGCTTCGGATTCGGACTCGGCGCAGATTCCCGCGCCGGAGCCGGCCGCCGGGCCTCTTCCGGCTGCCCTATCTTGAAACGCGCGAAAAGCTCGTCCAGCAGCTTTTTCCCCGCATCGCCGAAAAGCGGCAGGTATTCGGCATATTCCTCCGCCTCCTTCGCCGCGTCCTGGCCGAAGCCTTCCTCGCCGGACAAAAGCCTCTGCGCGGACAGCCATAGGGACGCGGCCCTGGCATAACGCATGGCCCGGCGGAATTGCGGCAGATAGGCGGCCTGCTCCCCGGCCGGAAGCGACAGCAGGTACATTTCCAGGCTGAACTGCCACGACGGCCCGAAAAAAGCCAGGGCGCTTTTCCTAAGCCTTTCGAATCCGGCGGCGTCCCCGCTGAACGCAGCCAAGGAACCCAGCACCTCGCCAAGCTTGTCTTTCTTACTCAATCCGAACATGCGGCCCTCCTTATGAAATTCTAGGCCATTTCCTTCAAGCGCTCCAAAAGCTCCTTACCCGGCTGGCCGAACATGGGCAGGTATTTCTTGAAATCGGGCATGCCCTGCGGAATGACGCTGCCCGGAATGTCGCCCCTGACTATCGAAGAGGCCTCGTTCCAGACGTCAAGCGCGACGTTGAACGTCGCAAGGCCGCGGAATACGGCCGCCAGATTGTCCCTGTCCGGGACGTCGGATTCGGCGATGGCGGCCGAAATGTCCCGCTCCCACGACGCGCCCAGGGCCTCCACGTCCGGCATGGCCTTGAACGACTGGAGCTCGGCCGGAGTATTGTGATAGCCGCGCAGGGCCTCGAAGATAGCCGCGAACTCGCCGACTCCGCCGACCCCGCCGGCCGCGGCAGGCGGCGGCTCCACCGATTCCGCCCGCGCGGCGCGCAGGGGCCTTTCCGCCGCCTTCGGCCGCGCAGCCTTCACCGGGCCGGACGGAGCCTCGCGCCTTTCATAGTTGGTATAGCGCTTGTAAAGGTTCTTGTCCTCGAACACCTCGGCGCCGAAGGGCAAAAGGTCGGGGTCTATTTTGTCCGGCGGAGTGTCCCCGGACTTCAGGTTCTGGACGTGCTGCCACAGCTTCTGCCCGCCGGGAAGCGACGGCAGAAGCCCGACAACGTCGTCTTGCATGGCGAGGAAGTCCGCGTTGATGCTCGATATGTCGTACGTTATTACGTGCAGCTGGTGGAATATGTTTATGTAGCGCCGGGCCTCGGCCAGATATTTCTCCCTGACCTGGTACTCGGCAAAACTTTCCCTCTCTTCTTTCGCCTCTTCCGACATTCCCCCTCCTATACAAAAAGCTATCCCATGGAAACCAGGACCACGCGGTGGAGCTTGGCCAAATCCTTGGCCGACAGCCTGGTCTTCGCATCGGGATTGTATTCCACGCCGTAGAACTTGCCGTCCGCATCCTCGCGCACGCACATAAGCCGGACCTGCGTCTTTCCGCCCTTTTCCGATATGACCTGGGCCGCGATGTCGCCGGACTTGACCGCCTGGTTCGGATCTATGAACAAAAGCGAGCGAAGCGGTATCACGCCGCCCAGACGGCGCGAGGCAAGCTCTATCGCATACACGCCCTCGTTCGGCTTGTCCGACATGGGATAGACTACATAGTCCTTCGGCGAATCGTCGATGGTCACCACGCCGTCCGGAGAAGTGCGGGAATACTTCAAAACCTTCTGGAACTTGACCACCCCCTCGGGCGTATAGACGGACTCCGACGTGCGCAGGACGTCGCCTATCTTCGCTATCGGATCCACCGCACCCACGGCCATCAG
Organism: Rickettsiales bacterium; assembly: GCA_031288035.1. GTDB lineage: Bacteria > Pseudomonadota > Alphaproteobacteria > Rs-D84 > CACZYB01 > JAITSG01. The sequence continues at coordinate 25,335 of JAITSG010000060.1, forward strand.
CCTGTCCAAGCTCCCGTCGCTCTTGAGGTCGTATATGCGGGTCAAGACCTCCTTTATCGTCATGCCTAGGGCGCGGGATATGTTGAAAAGCTCGGACTCGGTTATCTCGCGCTGGCCAACCTCTATGCGATGGTAGACCGAAAGGGTGAGGCCCGCGGCGTCGGCCACGTCCATCAGCGTCATGTCCTTTATCCCGCGCAGATAGCGAAGCCCCGCCCCGAAGATCTTCAGCCCGTTGCTCTTGTTCTCCTCGACGCGGCGGTCTATCTCGGACTTCCACTCGCTCATGGCGGCGGCGTCGTCCTCGGAAACGAATATGTCGCCCAGGGAACAGCCCAGAAAGTCGGCGACTATGCGCATCTGCTCCTGGTCTATCTTGCGGTAACCCTTCTCTATCTTAGAAACCGCGGACAAGCTTATGCCCAGGCGATCAGCCAGATCTTGCATGTGCAGGCCGGCCATCTTCCTCAAGAGCCTTATCTTATTCGGGAAAATAATTTCTTCCATGAAAGCCTCCTTAGCTGACACCACTATATAACGCTTTTTTTCTTTTTCCACAACTTTTTTCCGATATTTGTCTATAACAACCCAAAACGCCCCCGGCGCGGCGGACGTTTTCCCCTTGCGCGCCGGCCGATTCCGGTATATAATGCCATCCGTATCCGCAAACGGGTACGGGCCAATGAAAAAGGCTCGATTAGTGTAGCGCCGATACGCGCTGTCGATTCGTATCCTCGTTGTAAACGGGGAGGCCGTAGTGTATGTCCAAGGGCAGCCATACGGCTTGTCCCAAAGACTGCGGCGAGTCTGTCACTAATCGGATTCTTTTTCACTCCCCGGCCTTTTCGGATGCAAATCGGAAAGGAGGAGGTTATGCGCAGAACAATCTTAGCAACAGGGATGCTTGCCCTGACGCTTTTATATGGTCAAGGCAGCCGCGCCCAGCAGGTCAGCGGCGTCAAAATGCTGGAGGCCGAGGCCGGGCCAGATCTGTATGATGAAATAAAGGCAAGGCCGCAGTCGGAATGGACGGGGGAGGATTGGATGACGCTGGCGCTCATTCTCGACAGGCTGTCAAAAGCGATTGGAGTGAAGCCCCATTGGATCGATCGCAATGCCTTGGCAGACATGGCAAAATGGCCAAGAGCAAGACTTTTAACTATGAATGAAACATTGCAGCGTCTGGACGATCTTGTCAAAACAGTAAGAGAAATGCAATCCGTGCTAAGGGCTACATGCGACGAAGTATCCGCCAAAAGCGAGATAATAAGCTGTCCGGAGGGCAGCGCATATCCGACGGGCTATTCGACGAACGGGTCGTCCACAGTCTATAAATGCCTTAAAACTCCGAATGGGAACATCATATCCTGGAAAGACGGCAAGGCTCTGATAACGAATGACAACTCGCCTGTCAACGAGAATCTTAGCACTAATCCCGCTATAACATACTGTTATGCCAAAATGATAGTTCAGGCGAAGGAAACCGAAACGGGCTTCGTGCCTGTATCTCCCGACGAAGTGGAGTGCCCCTCGGAATCTTCCGGACACGCCTTCAATCCCGGCGTAGGACGAGCGTTTTTTTCGCGCGATATGAGAATTGTCGGAGAGATCATATTGGAGATCAGGGATCGTCATGCCAATTCGAAGAATGCGGGAATCAAGTCCCGAATAGATGCGGCGTGCCGCAACCTATTGGCCTTGGTGCGCGAAGTCCGCAAAAACTATTCTGCATACGAGCATATCCACAAAGACGAATGGAACGCCAGACTCGACTCAATCGTCGACGAAATCAACAAATTGGACAACAATCCCGGATCAACCGGACGGAGATAAAAAATGCTTGAAAGAAAACTGACATATATTTTCGCATCGGCTATGATCTTCACGACCGGCGCCCGCGCCGACGACGCTGCCGACATAAGAGAAAACTACCGGATTTCCCGCGAGGCTGCCACGTCGGCGTGCGGAGCCATATCAAAGCCCATGGGCGACATAGCCTTGTTTGCCGGAATATCCACCGTGTCAAGCGCCGTCGGAACCCTGGCCGCCGGAGCCGCAACCGTCACCGGCATAATGAAGGCGAGCAACGATAAAAAACTCGAGAAGGATAGAGAAGCTCTGCGCGCACGCTTGGCCGAGCTTAATGCTACGGATGCCCAAGACCTGCTTGCCGCACTCGATAGCGGCGAGCTGGAAAAAATCATAGAAAGTATGAAAAGCGATCTCGGCGATAATCCCGCCGTCCACGACGCGCAAACCAACGAGCTGGAACAAAAGGTTATAAAAGGGCAAAAAACCTCCGCCAGTTTTGGCACGGCGCGGGCCGTCGGTTCGTTCGTGGCGGGCGGCACGTCTGCTGTCGCGTCCGGAACCGCGTTCGCAGGAGCCTTCGCAGTGGACTACGACAAGC
>JAITSG010000083.1 GCA_031288035.1 Rickettsiales bacterium
CGGCCGAACCTATGGCCGAATCCGCGGCGGAGCCCATGGCCGAATCCGCGTCCCCGGCCCACGCGGAGGAACCGGCAGCCCAGATCGCCCCCGCGGCCGAACCTATGGCCGAATCCGCGGCGGAGCCCATGGCCGAATCCGCGTCCCCGGCCCACGCGGAGGAACCGGCGGCGCAGAGCGTTCCGCCCCCGGAGCCCGCCGGAGAACCTGTCGCGGAGGCCGCCCCGGAAGCCCCGGCCTCGTAAGCTCGCCCAATCGGAAAACCACGCCCATTAATTCGCGCCAATTTCAATCGGGAATCGAAGTGAAATTCCACCGCGCATGCCGCCGGAACCTTACGGGTTCCTTTTATCGGCGGCAACCGGCCGGCCAGGCCGCGAAGATTTCCCTTGAGCGCGCGGAGGACGGGCGCTAGAATGCCTCTCATGACTCCTATTGCAAAGATAACTTCCGCGCACGGGATAAAGGGCGAGGTGAAAATATCCGCGCGCGTCGCGAACATCCTCGCCTACGCCCCGCTTTTCGACGCGGACGGGGACGAAATAAGAATCGAGAGGATTTTCGGCGCAATATGCAAGATTGACGGAACAAACGACCGCAACGCGGCAGAGGCCATGCGCGGCGCGGAAATTTACACCGAAAGCGCCCTCTCCGTCGAGGACGATCCGGCCGGCCTTCCCGTATTCGCCGGGGGACGCCGAATCGGCACGGTCTCGGCCAAGCTCAACTTCGGGGCCGGAGACATACTGGAAATAAAAACCGACGACGGCGCGAAGATGATAAGCATGGACGGCGGCGGAGTCCTCTCGCTCGGCATGGACGGCGCGGTCATAGACCCGGAGCACCTGGTATGACGAAAATAAACATACTGACGCTGTTCCCGGACATGTTCTCGCCGCTTTACGAATCTATTACCGGGCGGGCGATAAGGAACGGCAGCCTGGCGCTCGATATAATAAACATACGCGATTTCGCGCAGGACAATTACAAGACCGTGGACGACGCGCCGTACGGCGGTGGGGCGGGGCAGCTATTGAAGCCCGACGTGCTTGGCCGCGCGATAGATTCCGCGCACGGGGACGAGCCCGTATACCTCCTTTCCCCAAGGGGCGAAAGGTTCGCGCAGGCTACGGCCGCCCGGCTCGCAAAAATGCCCGAGATAACCTTCGTGTGCGGGCATTACGAGGGCGTGGACGAACGCGTCATCGAATACTACAAAATGCGCGAGATAAGCCTCGGCGACTTCGTGACGAGCGGAGGCGAAACCGCCCTCATACCCATGATAGACGCGCTGGCGCGGCTAATCCCCGGCGTGCTTGGCTCGGACGAATCGCTTTCGGAAGAGAGCTTCTCGGAGGCCCTGGGCGGCGGGATGGAATACCCGCAATACACGCGGCCCGAGGAATGGCGCGGGATGAGGGTTCCGGAAGTCCTCCTGTCCGGACACCACAAGAATATAAAGGAATGGCAGAAAAGCAAGGTCAGGAAGCCCCGCGGGGACGAATAGCCGATATGGCCGATATGGCGATTTTTCCGCGGCGGACGGGAGCGCGGGGACGAGCGAGGCGGACGTTCGGACGGCGGCTCCCGGCCATGCCCGCCCGGCAAAGATTACGGGCCTATTACCGCATCTTACTGCATCGCGGTCCCGGGCATGCTGTACCGGCCGATGTTGTTGAACAGCTCCTCGAAATACCCGCGCTCCCTTTCGACCGGAGAAACGGTGTAGGCCGGATCGGGCGAGAAGGCGGACGCCGCGAGGGCTATGTCGGAATCCCCGGCGGACACCACGTTGTCCTTCGCGTCGAACTGGAACGACAACACGCGATAGCTCTCGAACGACGGGTCGAGGAAGGCGAAGCGGCTCCCCCTCGCATAGCCGTAGAACCATTTCTCGTCCCCGGCGAACGTTATGGCCCCGGGGCTCCCCATAGCCTTCAGGACATCGGCCTTTGTCTTCGCGGCCCTGGCCTCGACTACCTGGGATTCCCGCATGGGCACGCCCTTGTCATAGCGCTTGACCAGGCACGCGGCTAGCATCAGCGGCAGCAATACGGCAATCTTTCGCATGCCTAGATTATAGTTGAAGATGGATGATAAATCCACTATATTCTTAACCGGAATGACGGAAGCCATATTCAAGAAAATCGCGTTCGCGGGCAAAACCGCCGGGGCAATGAGGCGCCTTATCCCCGGCGGAAGGGCGATCGACGCCCTGCTCCACTTTCCCACGCATTTCATAGACCGCACGTACTCGCCCACGCTAGCCGACCTGACGCCCGGTCGCATGGCCACGGTGCGGGCGAAGGTCGAAAAAATAACGCCGGGCGCCAGGCGCGCGCCGACAAAAGTACTATGCTCGGACGGCACGGGAAAAATAACCCTGCTGTTCTTCAACTTTCCCGCGTACATGAAGGCCCTCCTCGCCCCCGGGCGCGAGATAGCCCTATCCGGGCGCGCCGAGGGATCCGGCGCGGCCAAGACCATGAGCCACCCGGACTATATCCTCCCGGCGGCGCAAATAGACGACATCCGCATCGTCGAGCCGGTGTACCCGCTTACCTACGGCGTGTCGAACCGCACGGCGCGGCGCGAGATAGCCGCCCTGATCCGCCGCATGCCGGAAGTGCCGGAGTGGCGGGAAAACCCGACGATAAGCTTCGCCGAGGCCGTCCGCCGCATGCACGCCGGAGAGGACGGAAAGGCGCGGGAGAGAATCGCGTACGACGAGGCGCTTGCGAACCAGCTCGCCCTGGCCATGGCGCGAGCCGGCCGCGGCAGGGGCGCAAAAATAACCGGCGACGGAGGCATAGTTTGCGCGATACTCTCGCGCTTCGGCCATCCCATGACCAAGGCGCAGGAAAGGTCGTGGCGCGAAATAGAGGCCGACCTGGCGGGCGAGGACAAGATGAACCGGCTCTTGCAGGGCGACGTGGGAAGCGGGAAAACCCTCGTCGCCGCCCTGGCGCTCGCCCGGACGGTGGAGGCCGGGATGCAGGGCGCCCTGATGTGCCCGACGGAAATACTGGCCGCCCAGCATTTCGAAACGCTCTTACGGCTTTGCGGCGACACGGCGCACATAGCCCTGCTCACGGGACGCGACAAGGCGGGCGAACGGCGCGAGAAGCTAAAGCGCTTTGCCGCCGGCGAGATAGACATAGCCGTCGGCACCCACGCGCTCCAGGAAAGCGGCGTGGAATTCAGGCGCCTCGGCCTAGCCGTCATAGACGAACAGCACAAGTTCGGCGTGGAGCAGCGCGCGCGCATGGCGCAGAAATGCGGGTTCGAAGAGGCGAACATCCTCATGACCACGGCGACGCCGATACCGCGCACGCTCGCGCTCGCAAACTACGGCGACATGGACATAAGCGCGATAGACGAGCCGCCCCCCGGGCGCGTCCCGGCCGAAACCGCCGTAATGTCCATGGCGAAGATAGGCGACGTCGCCGCCAACCTCAAGCTCCGCATAGACTCCGGCGGAGGAACCAAGGCATACTGGGTCTGCCCCCTTATAGACGAAAGCGAAAAGCTGGCCCTTTCCGCCGTGATGAAAAGATACGAATCGCTGCGGGAAACCTTCGGCGACAGGGTCGCGCTAGTCCACGGGAAAATGACCGGCGCGGAAACCGACGCGGCAATCGCGGACTTCGCGAACAAGGACGGGAAAGCGAAAATACTGCTGGCCACGACGGTCATAGAAGTCGGCGTCAACGTGCCGGAGGCCAACGTCATGGTCATAGAGCACGCGGAGCACTTCGGCCTGGCCCAGCTGCACCAGCTCCGCGGCCGAATCGGGCGCGGCGGCGGAGGCAGGTCGTTCTGCATCCTCCTTGCCGCCCCGGCCGGCGAAACGGCGCGCGCACGGCTGGAGGCGATGAAATCCACATCCGACGGATTCGAGATCGCCGAAATGGACCTCAAGCTGCGCGGCGCCGGCGACATGGCCGGGACGAAGCAGAGCGGGCTAGCCGCCCTTAGGTTCGGCGCGGACACAATCCCGGGAATGATAGAGGCCGCGAACGAGGAGGCGAGGCGGACGGCCCTGCGCGGAATCGGCGCCGCGCACAAGATACTTATGGAAATATTCGGATACGGCGGCGGACGGACTGCGGCCTAACGAATGACCGTCTATAACGCACGGCCGCGGCCTAGACGGGGAAGGAAAGCAGCACCCTCAGCCCGCCAAGCCTCCTTGAATCCAGCAGGGCGACCTCGCCCGCGTGCTGGTGCATTACCTCCTGCACTATCGAAAGGCCTAGGCCGTGGCCACCAGTGTCGGAATTGCGCGACGTCTCGAGGCGCGTGAAGGGCCGGAGCATCTCCTCGCGCATGTCCTCCGGTATCCCGGGGCCGTTGTCCTCGACCGAAATCTCCACCTGTCCGCTCTTCCTGGCTATGCCTATATAGACCCTCTTGTCCGAATAGTGCAGCGCGTTGGAAATCACGTTCGAGACCGCGCGCTCCATAGAGACGGGGCTTACGTTCGCGAGAAGCCTGTCAGGCGCATCCAGCTCGACCGGAAGGTTGCCGCGGTTGAGCTTCCTCACCACCGTGCGCACCATGTCGACCATGTCGGTCTTTTCCCTCTTCTCCGGCCTTTGCCCGTGCGCGTAGTCCAGATACGAATCTATGATGCCCATCATGTCGCCGATATCCTCCAGAAGCGAGGAACGAAGCGCCTTGTCCTCGGCAAACTCGAGCTCGAGCCGCATGCGGGTAAGCGGAGTCTTCAGGTCGTGGGAAATGCCGGAGAGCATCTTCTCGCGGGCCTTGATGTTCCTCTGCATCCTGCTGTAGTTCTTGAAGAACGCAACAGAGGCCTCGCGGACCTCCCTCGGGCCGGTCGGGCTTACGTTCTTGACAGCCTCGCCCCGCGCGGCCCTGGATATAAGCGAGGCCAGGTCCTCGATCGAGCGTATCTGGCGGCGGGCGAAGACTATGGCCACGCCGGCGAATATCACGAACCCGCCCAAAAGCCACGACGCGAATATGAATATCGAGCGGGAGAACACCGTGCGCAGGGACGACTTCACCGACAGGACGCCGTTCGGATACTGCATCCTTATCTCGACCTGCTTGCCCTCGTCGTCGGCGGATATGCTGTACCTGCGGTTCAGGTTCTTGTCCAAGAACCTCGTCACGTACTTTATCGAAAGAGAGCGCAGGTACCGCGGCACGCGGCGGCGGCCGGATATCTGCTCGCCGGGAAGGAACTCCACCTTCAACCCGTAGTTCTTGGCCGCCATGGGGACGAGGTTCGCTATCTTCTCGGTCTCGTAAAGCTCGGCCACGGACACCACGCCGCCGGAAAACAGTATCGCGCCCTGGTTGGCCATGGCCTGCCAATGGCTGCTGTAGAAAATATATCCTATCAGTATCGAATAAAGCATTATGGGCAGAACGACTATCGCGAAAAACCGCCCCGTTATGCCGCCCGGCATATACGTCTTTAGTTGGAACAATTTCTTGAAATCGAAGTTCATGCCAGCCTGTATCCAACGTTCCTTACGGTTTCTATCGCATCCGCGCCGACCTTCTTCCTTAGCCTCGCTATCGCGACGTCCACGCCGCGATCGTTGAGGCGAAAGGCCCGCGAAAGGTCGTCCCTGGACACGCTCTGCCCCCTGCGCGCGCCCATGTATTCTATAATATTTTTCTCGAGCGTTGTCAAATGTATTCCGGGGGGGCGGCCGCGCGCGCGGCCGAGTATCGAATTTATGCGAAGCAGGAGCTCCCTTGGCTCGAACGGCTTGGCCATATAGTCGTCCGCGCCGGACTCGAGGCCGCTTATCCGGCTCTGGGCGTCGCCCATGGCGGTCAGCATCACGACCGGGACGCCAATGCCGCCCTCCCGCATCCTGCGCACGAACTCGTCCCCGGACACGCCCGGCATCATGCGGTCGACCACCACCAGGTCGAATCCGGATGCGTCGGCGCCCACCGCGCCGGGCAGGGATTCGACATAAAACCCCGCGGACGCCAGATAGCGCGACAGGAGATCGCGGATCTTGTCGTCGTCGTCGATAACCAGTACCCTCGGCATTACTCCGCTTCTTTCCCGACGAAGGGCAGGATCTCGTACTGGCCCGGAGCTATCATATAGTCCGCCTCGGACCTGGAACAGTCGCCCCCTTCACAGTCCTCGGCTATCCTGGCCTGGTTCGAGCCTATGTCCGCGTACTGGAGCTTGATAAGCACGTACCCGCCGCTGCCCCCGCTGCTTGCCCCGGTGATGCCGGTGGAATAGTACGCGCCGATTATGCCGTAATCCAAATCCACATAGTCGATGTTGTAGAGAGTGTACGCGGTGGACGGCGCGTCGGACGTGAAGTCGCAGCGGTAGTGGTCGTCCCGGATCATCGCGTGCTTCCTTTCCGTGATGTCGAGCATGTTGTGCGAAGTCGAACAGAAAGTCTTAAGCCCGTTGAGGTATATGTCGTAGTTGAGCATGAACGTTATGCGGCTCAGGTTCTTGGAAAACGAAACCTCGGTTATGGTCATGGACGGGATGCTAACTATGCCCGCGGTGCCGCCAGCGTTCAGCGCGTATTTCAGCTCGTGATTCCTGCACTGGCGGGTGATCGTGTCGGCCTCGCACAGATAGGCCTTGGTCTTGTCGTTGACCAGCAACAGGTTCGCGAACGTGTTGAAAAGATAGCTCCGCGTCATCTTGTCCCCGATTTCGGTGCACCCCTTCTGGCGGCACAGCACTATCGGGCGGTAGTTCATCTCGGCCTCCACGTCCTTGACCGAAACCTGCTGGGCGCGAACAGCAAAAGGCGCGAACGCGGCCAAAAACAGCGCTATGAAGACTTTTCTCATTCGGTTCTCCCCCTTGAGCGGAATTCTAGCACGCGGCGGCGCGCCAAGTCAACATCAAAACAGCGTCGGCTCGTCGTCGCCCTTGCGGGAAACAGCCCTTTTGCGCCCCGCGCTTATCTGCATACGGCCGTCGCCCATCTGTATCTCGGCCGAACCAAGCTCGGCGAGCCTGGAAACGCTGTCCACCACGCGCCCGCCGTGCCACAGCATAGCATACCCGCGCGACAGGACGTTCGCGAAGTTCAGGCTCCGCAACATCTTTCCCGCGAACGAAAGCCGGTCGGAAAGGGCGGAATGCCGCGACGAAACGAACGCGCCGACGCGCGCGAAACGATCGTCCACCCTTTGCGACATGTCCTCGACATACGCGGCGGGATTCTTCACGCGGGCCCACAGGTTCGCGACGGCTAGGCGGAAGCCGTCCGCCCCCTTCGCGACCGCGTTCATGGCCCGAAGCCCTCCTTCGGCTATCTTGCGCGCCAGCTCGGAGCGAAGCGGTGTGGCGAGCTCGGCCGCCGCGGTGGGCGTGGGCGCGCGAAGGTCGGCGGCGTAGTCCATAAGGGTCGTGTCGGTTTCGTGCCCGACGGCGCTTATCACCGGGACGGCGGACGAATACGCCGCGCGAACCACGCCCTCGTCGTTGAAGGCCATCAGGTCCTGGAGCGAGCCTCCGCCCCGGGCGACTATTATCACGTCCGGCGCGGGCGAAAGGCGGTTGAGCAGGGCTATGCCGGCGATTATCTCCGCGGGCGCGCCCTCGCCCTGCACCGCCGAGGGAGCCACGACCACCCGGCACGGGAAACGGTCGCCGATGCGGTGCAGAATGTCGCGAATCACCGCGCCGGTCTGGCTCGTCACCACGCCTATCGCGCGCGGAAACCGCGGAATCGGACGCTTATGCGCCGGATCGAAAATCCCCTCGGCCGCCAAGCGCTTCCTCCTTTCCTCTATAATCTTGAACAGCGCGCCCTCGCCCGCTATCTCGACCGAGGCCACGGTAAGCTGGTACGAGCTCCGGCCGCCATAGGTCGTGGCGCGGCCGGAAACGACCACCTCGAGGCCCTCCTCTAACTTGACGTCGATCTTCGTCCATTTCCACAGGACGCAGGCTAGGATGAAATCCTTGCCGCCCGCGGTTTCCTTCAGGTCGAAATACCGCGTGCCGCTCGAATGCAGCTTGAGCCCGCATATCTCGCCGCGGACGCTTATGTCGCCGAAAGCGCCTTCGACGAGGCCCTTGACCGCCGCCGAGAACTCGGACACGGAAAAGACGGGCCCCGCCGGTTCCTGTTTTGTTTCACGTGAAACATTTTGCTCCATATCCATTTCCGTCATAGCTCCTCCAGCGGCCAGCGCGGGCGCGGGGAGACGTCGAGCGGGGACGGGCCGCGCGCGGCGAACTCCATGGCGCCGGCATAGGCTATCATGACGCCGTTGTCCGTGCAGTACTCCGGCGGCGCGGCGAAGAACGGAACGCCGAACTCGGCCGCTATGCCGGCGAGCGCCGCGCGAATCGCTTTGTTGGCCGCCACCCCGCCAGAGGCGACGAGGGACGAAACCTCCGCTTCGCCGAGCGCCCTTCTCGCCTTGGCCGCGACCACGTCGACCACGGCCCTTTGGAACGACGCCGCGACGTCCTCCTTTTTCGCCCCGCCCTTCTCCACGGCCAAACGGACCGCTGTCTTGAGCCCGGAAAACGAGAAGTTCAAATCCTTCGAGCGCAGCAAAGGGCGCGGGAAACCGAACGCCGCCGGATTTCCGGCCTCGGCGTCCCTTTCCACGAATTTCCCGCCCATATAGTCGTATCCGAGCATCTTGGCGACCTTGTCGAAGCACTCGCCCACCGCGTCGTCGACGGTGGCGCCGAGCAGCCTATACCTACCTACGCCAAGGACATGGAGCAGCTGCGTGTGCCCGCCGCTCGCCAAAAAAAGCAGGTACGGGAACTTAAGCCCCGGCTCGAACATCATGGGCATGAGGGCGTGGGCCTCCAGGTGGTTGACCGCGACGAACGGCTTCTTGAGCGCGAACGCCATGGCCTTGGCAAGATTGAGGCCCACTATCACACCGCCGATGAGGCCCGGACCGGCGCCGGCCGCGAACAGATCCACGCCTTGCGCGCCCAGCCCGGCGTCGGACAGAGCCCCGGAGACCAGGGCGTCCGCGACCTCGAGGTGCGCGCGCGAGGCTATCTCGGGCACGACGCCGCCGTACGCGGAATGCAGATCGGACTGCGCGGCCATGCGCCCGGCCAATACCGCGCCGTCCCCGACTATCCCTACGCCGGTGTCGTCGCAACTGGATTCTATGCCCAATACGATCATCAAAACCCTTGCATTTCTTCAAAAAAAGTCGTTAACTAGTATAACGAGGACAAAGGGGAATGAAAAGACTTTTTTTGGCCGCGATACCGCTTATTTCCGCCTGCGCCACGGCGCCGGAAAAGCCGCGCGCGGAACGGATGGAGGGCGAGGCCAACTTCGAGGTGATGAACGCCAAGAGCGTCATAGTCGGCAAGCCCACGCTGGTCAAGCTCGGCATACGGCCCCTCTCCCTCTCCGAGGCGCGGCCGTACATGAACGAGCTGTTCGCAAAGCTTACCCCGGAGCTCGAGAAAACGAACATAACGTACCAGATGCAGGGCAACGACATAGTCCTCATCATCCAGGCCCACCTGGCGCTGGACGCGCACGACAACATCCACGACGACATGAAGGGCTCGCTCGACAAGTTCGCCGAAATACTCGCCGCGGAAAGGCGCAACTTCGTCGAATTCCAGGGGCACACCTCGTCCGTGGGCGGCAAGGGCGCGAACCAGATAAAGTCTATGATGATGGCGCAGAAGCTGGCCGACTATTTCATGGACAGGGGCGTGAGCCCGCACCGCGTGTTCATAAACGGCATGGGGGAATCGCGCTGGATTTCCGACAACAGGACGCGCGAGGGACGCCTGCTGAACACAAGGATAGAGGTAAGAATAACGCCGCTGATATGAAGAGGGGAACAACATGAAGAAACTATCGCCGATACTGCTGTGCGCCGCCGCCTGCGCCCTTATCGAAACGCGCACGGCGCAGACGTTCTATACGCCTATAAAAAACGACGGCTCGGTCAGCGCAGAGGAAATAGGCGACAGGATATTCAAGTCGGCGGAAAGATCCGGATGGAACCCGCGGCGAGACGGCAAAGGGCGCATAATCGCCACGCACACCGAGGACAGGCGCGAGGTCCGCGTCGCGATAACGTACACCGACAGATACTACACCATAGAATACAAGGCCAGCTTCGGCATGGACTACGACGAGAAATTCCGCACCGCGAACGCCGACTACAACGAATGGGTCGGCTTCCTGAACCACACCATAGCGGGCGACATGGAGGACTAGTTCCACCTCCGGCGGCCGGTCCAGCCTTCCACGCGCGCGGAGCGGACGCCGTCTTTGGATATATAGAACTCCCCGCCGTAGCGGCTCGGGCTCCTTCGCAGGCCGAACCTGCGCCCGTTTATCACGAATTCGCGCCTCGACGTTTCCCGCACCTCCATAGCGCCAACCTTCTTCGCCCATGACTCGACCGTTATCCTGTCCGGGCGAAACCGCGACAGGTTTGAAACCAGAAGCGCGCTCCCGCTCTTTACTCCCCACAGCGTCCCGTACCTGTCCACGAACGCATCCGGCACGGGAGAGAACAGCCAAAGGGCCACGCCCGCCGCAACCACCGGAATTCCGACAAGCTTCCGCCAGAACAGAACCATGAGGATTCCACTCAGTATCACGAGAAGCTGGAGCGTGTCCATGGAATGTACGGGGATGCTCGCATACGGGAGCGCGGCTATCTTCGCGGCAATAACGCCTATCGCGTCCAGGGCCAGGCCGGCAACCCTTAAAAACACTCCGTCAAGGCCCAACGGCATAAGCAAGAACGAGGCGATTATGCACGGCATCACCACCGCGGAGGCCAGCGGCAGCGCGACCAGGTTGCCGAGTATCCCGTAAGGCTGCACCGCGTTGAAGCTATACACGACGAACGGCATTATCGAAAGGCCCACCAGCCCGGACACCAGGGCGTTCGCGACGAGCGCATTGGCCAACCTGCTCTTCGTCATCCACCTGCCGCGGCCGTCGTATATCCTTATCAGGACTATTATCGCCATGAACGACATCTGGAAACCCGGGTTCAGCAGGCCCTCCGGCCACACGAGCAGCATGCCGGCCATGGCGGCGGACACGAAGCGCATGGACAGCGGATTCCTGTCCATCATCACCGCGGCCATAGCCATGGACGTCATTATGAACGACCTTACCGCCGGAAGGCGCGAGCCGGACAAGACCATATAGAAGAACATCGCGAACACCGACGCGGCCGCGGAAACCTTCTTCGCGTCCACATGCGCGCAAAACGGAGCCAGCGCGAAAACGAAACGGACGAGCAGGAATATCAGGCCCGCCACCACGCCCATATGGAATCCGGATATAGATATCATGTGCGATATCCCGGCGGCTTTGTACGACTCGTCCACCTTCCTGTCAACCGCGTATATGTCGCCGGTCATCATGGAGACCAGGACCCCGCCAGACGGGCCGGGCACGACGTCCAGCACACGGGCGCTTATGCGGTCGCGCATGCCCATAAACCGGGAACGAAGCGAAGGCGCGGGCTGAGGCCCGTCGTATTCCCACCGCTCGAACGCCCGGCCGCTCGCCGACAGGCCGTGGAAGTACGAATACCTTCCAAAATCGAACGCGCCCGCGGCCGCCGGAGGAAACGGAGGAAGCAGCGCCGCCTTAAGCCTTATCCTCGCGCCGACCGGCGGGGCGCCGAAAGACTTGTCCCAGCGGATGCGGACCGCCGAGAATTCGGGATATCCGGCCAGGTCCTCGAGCCTTACCCGGTAACCGTCGGACATGCGCTCGACAGCCGCAACGCGGGCCGAAACGACGGCGTCGCGGATCTTTGCCGGCGGAAATTTCGTGTCGAGGATTGCGGCCTTCGCGCATGCCGCCGCGAAACCCAGCGAGAACAGGAAAACGGCCGCCAGAACCTTACGGAAACGCGCGAATCTCTTGATGAACGGGAACGGCGCGGAGAGGAAAAGCGCGCAGAGCGCAATCCACAGCGGCGGCTCGATTGGCAGCCAGAAATAAAAACCTACGCCCAGGGCTATGAACAGCGGGATAAACATGGCATGCCATACACTGCGCATTCTGTCATTTCCGGGCCTCCTTCCGTTGTCTGCGCCCGCGATGGAACGACGAGCGCCCCGCCGCGTAAACGACGGGTGGAAAACTATTCCCCGGTGCTTCCGAAACCGCCGGCGCCGCGCGACGTGGATTCGAAACCGTCCAGGCTTCCGACCTCCTCGAATTCGGCCCTATACACGGGCTCTATCACGATCTGGCCTATCTTCGCCCCGCGCCCTATCCGGTACGGCGCGCCGGAAGCGTTGAGCAGAAGCATCGAAACCTCGCCGGTGTAGCCATTGTCGACCGTGCCTATGCCGTTCGGCATAATTATCCCCTTCATGCCGGAGCCGGACCTGTTGCGAACCGTGCAGCCGTAGCCCGGCTCCAGCTGCAGACAGAAGCCGAGCGGTATCCGCGCGCGCTCCATGGGAGCCAGAATCACGCCGTCATCCGGCACGCATGCGCGCACATCGAATCCGGAATCCGTGTCGTGGGCATAGGAAAGCGGACCCCACGCCGCGCGGTCGTAGTGCGGCAGGTAGAGTATCTTGGCGCGTATCTTTTTCATCGCGATCCCCTTGCGGCGGCATGCTTCCCGGCGGCCTCCCCGGCCCTCATTTCGCGGGCCCGGCGGACATAGCCCTCTATCTCGGCGTCCTCTTCCTTCTTCACCATCCTGCACGCATCCCAAAACGATGTGAAATTGAGGCGCAGTATCGCTTCCTCCAGCTTATACTGACAATTCTCCGAGAAGCGCCTAGCAAGCTCTGCCACGGTCTTGATGTCGCGCAGATATTCCTTGGTCTTCTTATTTATGTCTACGAATTGCTTCATTACTCTATGCAGCAGTCGACGGCCTTTTTCACCACGTCCCTAAGGCGGGACATGACGCCGCCCCCCTCCTTTTTCCCCTCCGCCGCGGCCGGCTTCCCGTCCTCCGCCCCGCCGGAGATGTTGGCCACGCGGCCGGCGATCCTCTGCGCCGCGGCGGAATCGTCCTTTATCCATTCCACGTCCGAAAGGTTGACCGCGCCCATGTTGAGCCCCCAGAACAGGCAATAGAGGTCGTACGACTTGTCGAACAGATCGTACGCGCCCTCGGGATCACCCTTGGACTGCTGCTTGGTCGCGACCTCCATGAGGCGCATGGAGGCGGACAGAAGATGCTTCGATATGCACCAGACCTCGCCCTCGGGCTTGGATATTATCTTCTGGAGCAGTTTTTTCCTGAGCTCCCGCACCTCCTCTATGAAATCGTAATACGACGTCTTGCCCGTCTTCGCCCCGGTGAACGCCAGGTGCTCCTCTATCGCGATAAGGTTCATTATGCCCACGGACAGGTCCTGGTCCGAGGACAGGTCCTTCGGATCGGCCTTCTTCATACGGTCGAGGCGCTCTACGAATTCCTTAAGGTTCTGTTCCTTGCTGTTCTTTGCCATAATGCCACCTTTCGTCTTAAATTAAAAACAGGGGAGGAGGCGCACACGCCCCCGTCCCCCTCGAATGCAGGCCGCCGGCCCGCTACCTCCTGCGCACAAAGTCGGAAACGAGCTTTATCGCATACAGGGCCAGATAGACCGAAAGGACGCTGACGTACGGAAGCGTCTCGCCGCCGGTGAACAGCACCTTGCCGGACAACATCGTGAACTTCAAAAACGCGAAGCACATGTTCGGCGCGACCACGCCCTCGACGCGCGCCGCGCGGCACGACATCATCCCGAACGTCGAAATTATGAACACCAGCCCTATCACGGCCAGTATCACAAGCAGGCCCACGCCCCACTCTTTCGCCGTAAAGCGGACGAACGGGTCGAACCGCGACGCCGCGCGTCCCCCAGCTGCCGCCGGACGGGCGGAAACGGCCGGGCGAACGCCAGCGCGCGGAGCCGGACGCCCTGCCGGTTTCCTTGTTCTCTTTGCTATCTTTGCCATTTTATCCTCCTTGGTTTTATGGTCAAAACGTTATATCAGGTTAAAGCACGCAGACACCGCCGTCAGAGAGACCAGCGCCATCACGACCTTTTCAAACGGGAAATGGGCATGGTTGCCGTTTTTCGCCTTCATGGCGGCGTACAGCGCCTGGGACGCCCAGAACGCCGCGGCGCCCGAAACCATGCTTATATAAAACGCGTCGACGCCGAAATAACCGGCGCCCGAATACGGGATATAGGCGCGCACGAACGGCACGGTCGAAATAGCCAGAAGCGCGGAAACGACCCGATAGCCGCGAAACGCCCATCCCCTCTTTTCCATGAACCTGTTCATGAAGTAATAGGCCAGCATCAAGAGGGCGCCTATCCAAACGCCTGCAACCGTCGACGGAAGGCCGAGAATGCGCGTGACCTCTATGGCTCCGCCTATGGCGACGAGGCAGACGGGGCACGCGGGATTCGCGAACGCGCCGACCGACACCAACAGCATTGCCAACAACAAACGCATAAAATTCTCCTTCTTTGGCGATTGTATCACCCGGCTTTTCAAATGCAAGAGGAAAATATAGCGGCAAACTTTCCCATTTACATTGCGCGGGGCCTCCCGCCTTACCGCGGACGGAGGGCGAAACGGTTTAGATTTTCCGCGAGTGGAACTCGCGCACGGCGGCGTCCAGGCCCATACTCCGAAGCTTCTCGTACTCCTTTTCCGGATCGGGGACCTTCATCCTCTTCCCTATACTCTTGACAGTGACATTCTGGAGCGAGCGCTTCGGATAGAGGATGACGTCGTTCAGAAGGTCGTTTATAAACCCGCGCTCGGCATCGCTCAGGTCGAGCGACCTGAGCAAATTCCAAAAATCGGCCACCGCCTCAAGCGCCTTGAACCTGTGTTCCAACGCGTCGATCGAGCGGTCGAAGGAAGCCAGATAGTATTTCAGCCATTCCGTCATGTCCATAGCGTCGTTCTGGGTAGAGCTCAGGGCCTTGTAGTATTCAGAACGCCTGGAGCAGAACTGCTCGGACATGGGATAAAAGCAGTTCCGGGAGTTGTTCATCCTGGCAAGCGACATGACCGAAATGGTGCGGGAAATCCGCCCGTTGCCGTCGTCGAACGGGTGAATCAACACGAACCTCAGGTGCGCCTCGGCCCCATTGAGCAGCCAGGAGCTCCAGTATGAGTTCTTGGAATTGAACCAGTCCAGAAAGTCCGAAACCATTCCCGGCACCCTCTCGGCCGGCGGCGCGTTGTATTCTATGAATTCTTCGTAACGGCCGGAAACTATCGTCATAGACCCTCTGCGCAGGCGGCCGACCTCTATCTTCTGGATCCCGGAAACCATGGAACCGCCCGGGAACAGCTTGCGGTGCCAGCCTTTGAGCCTTTCCTCGGTCAGCGGATCGCCGTGATTCATGTGCGCGTCGACGATTATGTCCACCACGTCCTGAGGCTTACTCTTCTCCTCGTATCCGCCGAAACCTTTCATGAAGTTCAGCCCAAGGCTCCTGCTTACGCGATCCAGCACATCCTTATAGGTGAGGGAAACGCCCTCTATCTGGCTGGAATGCATAATCTCGTTCGTAGTGGAGGACAACATCACCTCGTCTTGTGTCTTTATGCCGTACTTCCTATCAATGTTCTGCAAGAACGCCTGATTCTTGGCCACCGAGGATTCCACCATCGGCTCTATCACATCCCTGTCGTACCGGAAGTTCGGCCACTCGGGATGCTCCCACACCACCGTATCCGGGCCGACGTACATAGGGGTACCGTACCTTAGATTTTCCAAATATTCATCAAACGAATAATGTTTACGAAACTTCGCATTTTTCCAATATTCCTCAACCAAATTACGATTATGATTATGTTTACGCACGGCGCCTCCGTTTTTTTGGACATATTATGATATTTCCGTCGAAAGTCAAGCCTAAAAGCGGTTGACGAAACGCTCAAAAATGCTATAATTCACGCATGAAACGAAAGATACTGCCGGGGCGCTCGTATCCGCTGGGCGCCACGCACGACGGAAAGGGCGCGAACTTCGCCCTGTTCTCGCGCAATGCCGAAAAGGTCGAGCTGTGCCTGTTCGACCGCCAGGGCCGGGAGGAGCGCATAACCGTCCCGGAATATACGGACGAGGTATGGAACTGCTATATCCCCGGAATCAAGCCCGGCCAGGCGTACGGATGGCGCGCGTACGGCAAATACGACCCGCACGCGGGGCACAGGTTCAACGGGCACAAGCTCCTTTTGGACCCCTATGCCCGCGCGTTTTCGGGCGCGCTCAGGTTCTCGCCGGCGCTGTTCGGGTACAGGCTCGGCGACCCGGCGGGCGACATGTCGTTCTCGACCGAGGACTCCGCCCCCCATATGCCCAAGAGCGTGGTCACGGCCCAGGGCGCGCCCCCGGCCCCGGAAAAGCCGCAGATACGCAGGACGAACTCGATAATATACGAGCTGCACGTAAGGGGTGCGACCATGGCGCACCCGAAAATCCCCGCGAAAATCCGCGGAACCTTCGCGGCCCTCGCCCACCCGGAATTCATGGCGCACGTCAAAGACCTAGGCGTCACGGCAATCGAAATCATGCCCGCGCAGGCGTTCTTCAGGGACGCGATACCGGAGGCGAGCGGGCTTTACAACTATTGGGGATACAACACCGCCGCATTCTTCGCGCCGGAGCCGGCCTACGGCAGCGCGGACGAATTCAGGAGCATGGTCGACGAATACCACAGGCACGGCATGGAGGTCATAATGGACGTCGTGTACAACCACACGGCGGAGGGCAGCGAGGCCGGCCCCACCCTCTCGTTCCGCGGAATAGACAACGCCTCGTACTACCGCCTGGCCGACGACAAGAGATACTATTACGACACGACGGGGGTCGGAAACTCGCTCGACTTCAACTGCCCCAGGGTAAACGAGATGGTCATGGACAGCCTCAGGTACTGGGCGAACGAGATGGGCGCGGATGGATTCAGGTTCGATCTGGCCGTGACACTCGGCCGCGGGGCGGACGGGTTCTCGAACATGTCCGGATTCTACAACGCGATCGCCCAGGACCCCACCATGCGCAGGGTCAAGAAGATAGCCGAGCCGTGGGACGTCGGCGCGAAAGGCTGGCAGCTCGGCAACTTTCCGGCCGGGTGGAGCGAATGGAACGGGCTGTTTCGCAACACCGCGAGGCGCTTCTGGCGCGGAGACCCCGGCATGACGGCCGAGATGGCCACGCGATTCTCGGGCTCGAGCGAGCTGTTCGAACACCGCGGACGGCGGCCGTGGGCCGGCGTGAACTACGCAACCTCGCACGACGGATTCACCCTCATGGACCTGGTGTCCTTCGACGCCAAGCACAACGAGGCCAACGGCAACGGGAACTCGGACGGCGAGGACGAAAATTTCAGCGCGAACTACGGAAACGAGGGCAAAACCGCGGACGAGAGCATAAACAAACTGCGCCTGAAACAGATGAAAAACCTCGTAGCGACGACGCTTTTGAGCCAGGGGCTGCCCATGCTGCTAGGCGGGGACGAGATGGCGCGCACGCAGCGCGGAAACAACAACGCGTACGTCCAGGACAACGAAACAAGCTGGTGGGATTGGAGCAAAAAGCCGGCCGAATTCCATGATTTCGTGAAAAAGCTCGTGTCCGTGCGCAAGAGCCACACGGTGTTCCGGCGGTCGAAATTCTACCGCGGGGAAAAGGACATAGAATGGCTGCGCCCGGACGGGAAGGACATGGCCGTCGCGGATTGGAAATCTAGGACGCTGCGCACCCTCGTGCTCCGCCTGTACGGCGCGGACAAGGACAACTTCCACACGGACAAGG
>JAITSG010000052.1 GCA_031288035.1 Rickettsiales bacterium
TAAAGGCCGCGGACCCGGAAAGATTCGAGGAGCTGGTCAAGGAGCGCGAGCGCGAGAACCGCGCCAAACGGCGGCTTTTAACCCACCTTGAGGGGCTCAAGGTACAGGAAGATGAAGGAACACCACGGCAGTCTTAATGCAAAAAGACTCGGCGAGCACGAGCTCGCCTCCAGGATTAAAATATACAACAGCCGCGAATCGAGCGACGCGGCTCGGTACAGCGCACTCGACGACATATATCATTCCATAGCGCCGTTCATATACACATTCCGCCCGTGGTTCAGAAGCCTGCCGGCCGAGGATTTCACGGCCTATGCGCAAGAATATCTGGCAAAGGCCGTATCGGCGTTCGACGCGGCCAAGAACTACGGCCCGATCTCCGGCTATCTGTGCACCAACATCAGATATGGCATGCTATGCCTATACCGGGACAGATTCTGCTATCGCGTCGGCACGGCCGAGATAGCAAAAATCATGGAAAATAATCCCGATGCGAAGCCGCGGATGTACAAACACAGGCCCTCGGAGGCGAGCTTGGACGCCATGCTCGCCGCCAACAGGCAGCCCCTGCTGAATTCCATACCGGACGAAAGATACTCCGTGGACGAAGCCAGACTGTGCACGGAAATATTCATAGAGGACAATCCGGCCGGGCTGGATGCCGAATCGCTGGACGCTGTGCGTATGGCGGCCATGGACGGCATGGACGCGAAAGACATAGCCGCGGCCCTGGGCGTAACCGTAAAGTCGGCGAAGAACATCATAGCCAGAGCGGCCGGCAGAGTCGCAAAATATATGCGTATGGACGTCCCGGAGGAACTGAACCTAGACGAATGCTTTAGGCTGGGGCCGGCTATACTCGAAAAAAATACGCCGCTCAACGGACAGCAGCGCGAGGCTATGGCCATGCGCGTCATCCGCGGATATACCTATTCCGACATAGCGCGCAGAATGGGGCTCACCAAGCAGTACATACACAAGATATGCAGCCGCGGCCTGGCCGAACTGCACGCCTATATGGAGCAAGGCAAAGCGCGGATGTAGGCGCGGGCTCGAACGAAGCCATGACGATAAAGTCCATGCGGAGGCTGAAAATTTCATGGAATGGCAACCTTTGTGGCAGTTGGCGGAATTCAAGAAAAGCTAGGGCTATCGCGCTTTTTGCGCTTCGACGACCGACGGCAGATCCGGCCTGACAAGGAATTCGGCCGCTCCTGGATTCCCGCTTAGATAGACATTGCGCATCTTCCCATACGAATCGACGCGCGCGAACTCGGCGGCGGGAGTTATCGCGCAGACAAGATACGGAAGACCGCCCGGCACGCTTTCGATAAAAGAGCCGGGGCGGAGCGGGCCTTTTACAAACCTCAATTTCTTACCCGGGTCGAACGCGCGCAGCCCGCCAGAAAATTCCACGGCGGCAATCTGGTGCCCGTTTATCACGCCCGGCCCATCCCCATCATACAGGCCGTCCCTGCGGACGCGAAGCCAATCCCGATAATCCGCGGCGCTTACCACGAAACTTTCCAAACCTTTTTCGGCGGCAATTTTCCCGAACAGCCTTACTATGCCGGTGCATCCCGCCACTTCGCGGCAAAGGCCGCCCTCTGCGATTTCCTCCGGCGAGAGCGAAAAACTGTAATCCAGACGGGCCTGACGGCCGGCCATTCCCAGAGAATCGAGATAATCATCGCGGGAAATCCGGGGAGCCGCGTCGAAAATCGCGTTCGTCGCGGCCAAGATTTCGCCTATTGCTCTCTCAAGATCCCTATCCCCGCCAGCCATGAAAGCAGCCTCATACCCTCGTTATGTGCACCTCTATCGGCGGATCCTTGTCTATGGACGCGCGGGAAATCTTCCGCGCCGCGCCAGACACCGCGTCCTTTACGGAAGCGTCGGACGGATTGACGCCGAGCTTCTTCACGGCCTCGGCCACGCCCTTGGCAAGCGCGCCCTTGAACGCGCCGGTGCCGTCGGATTCAAACACGCCTATCGAGCTTACAGACGGCTTGCCCACCAAACCCTTCTGGCCCATGGCGACCGTTATGAACAGGGCGCCGTTGTCGTTCACCTTGCGGCGCGCGCCGAACTCCTCGGACACGGAGGTCAGATGGCGCGAGCCGTCGACGTAGAGCTCGTCCGTAGGGACGGTTTCCACAATCTCGGGCCGCTTGCCCCTCTCTATCGCGACGAACTGCCCGTTCTCAAGCGAGAGGAAATGCGGAACCTTGCACGACCTGGCTATCTCCGCCGCCAGCTTGACCATTATGGGCTCGCCGTGCATGGACATGACCACCTTGGGCTTCAGTGTCTTGTAGAGGAGCTCCAGATCCTCCTTGACCGGATGGCCGTGCGCGTGGATGTCCGGGTTGGAACGCTTGTCTATGATGTTCACGCCCTGCTGCACGAGCGCGTTCTTCATGGCGGATATCTTCTTCTCGTTGCCGGGAATCACGAGGGAAGAGAATATCACGTTGTCGCCGGACGAGAGCTTGAGCTTCTCGTACGTGCCGTCGGCCACGCGCGAAAGCACGGCCCGGGGCTCGCCCTGGTTGCCGGTGCATACGTAGACGAGCTGGTCCGGCTTGAACTTCTGCACGTCCTTGCCCGTCACCGGCTCCACGCCCAACAGATAGTCGCAGTCCTTCGCAACCTGCACGTTGCTCTCTATAGACCGGCCAAGAAGCGCGACCATGCGCCCCTTCTTCGCCGCGGCCCTGGCTATGGAGCCTATGCGCGCGATGTTGGTCGAAAAGCACGTGACCACTATCTTGCCCGACTTTATGCCCATTATCGCGTCCTCTATGGCCCCGGCGGTCGTAGCCTCGGACGTGGGCCTGTCCTCGATAAGCGTGTCGCAGGCGCAGACTATGTCGCCCTCGCGCCCGATCTTGGCTATATAGTCTATGTCGGTCGGATCGTCTATGGTGGGGGTAGGGTCGAACTTGAAATCCCCGGTGTGCACTATGGCGCCCTGGCCAGTGCGGATTATCAGGAAGCTAGCCTGCGGTATGGAGTGCGTGACGTGCATGTACTCCACGTCGAACGCGCCCAGCTTGAACCTAGCCCCCTCCTTGTCTATCTTCTTCAGCTCGACCTGGCGCGAGAGGCCGAACTCGCTCAGCGAGCGCTCCAGTATCCCGAGCGTGAACGGAGTGCCGTACACCGGGCACTTCACCATGCTCCACAAATCCGGTATGGCGCCGAGGTGGTCCAGGTGGCCGTGCGTAAGCAGCAGGCCCCTTATCCGCCCCTTTATGGCGTTCAGGAAGCTTATGTCCGGAATGGTGTAGTCCGAGCCCGACATGTCCTCGTCCGGAAAGCCCCGGCCCATGTCTACTATTATCCAGTCGCCCCTGTGCCCGTAAAGGTACAGGTTGCACCCGACCTCCAGCATTCCGCCAAGGGCGCCGAAATACACCCTCTCGTCGCCCTTGCCAAGATTCATGGCAGTGGTCAGGTTGTGGTTTATCGGAACCACCAGATTCTTGGGCGAGGGAGCGCCCCTGCCGCCTCCTCCGCCCCTTTTGCCTCCATCGCGGCTGCCGCGGCTGCGGCCCTGCGCGGCGGCGCGGCCTTCGCGGCCTTCGCGGCGGCCCCTGCCGCCCCTTGCCGGCGCCTTTTCCTTGGCCGGCTTTTTCTTCTTAAAAAAATCAAACATTCGTTTCTCCATAAGGCCGCATTCCCCGCGCTCGGCGAAGAATATCCGGCCATTTAATTACGGCACTTAAGCTATAGATTGCGACTATATACAAGATTTGAGACGTGCCTTTTATATCAAATCAGGCTGTTTTTCCCGCATGATAGCATACGGCGCGCGAATTGTCAAATGTGCACCAAGCCTATGGACGACAGGCCGCCGCCCAAGGACAAAAGCGCGAACGCCGCGGACACCGCAAGCAGGCTGTCGAACCGGTCGAGGAAGCCGCCGTGCCCGGGAATGAGGGCGGAGGCGTCCTTGACGCCGGCCACGCGCTTGGCCCTCGATTCGAACAGGTCGCCCAAAATCGAAACCACGCCCAAAAACGCGCTTATCAGCCCCCACATGCATACGGACCGGGAATCGTCAAGAGACAGGCGGAACAGCCGGAATATCATGACCCACGTCCCGAACGTGAACGCGAACACAAGGCCGCCGAACGCGCCGCTTACGGTCTTGTTCGGGCTTATCGACGGCGCAAGCTTCGGCCCACCGAGGGCGCTGCCCACGAAAAAGCCCCCCACGTCGGCCGACACGGTTATGGAGAGCAGGTAGAGCAGGAAATGCCCTCCGAAAGCCGAATATATGTGCAGCATGGACAGCACGCCCAGGCCCACGTACACGGGCGCCAGACTCCCAAGCACGGGATGCTCCCGCGAGAAGAGAACCGAAAGGGCCGCAGACAGGCCGAACAGCACGAACAGGGCGGCCGCGGACTGGCCCGCCGTAAGGATCCTCATCCCGAAAAGCAGAAGCACCGCCGGCACGGAAACGGCGTCCCACACCACGCGCGGCGAAATTTTCTTCCCCGGCGAGAACATCCTGGAATACTCGAACGACATAACGCCGGCCATGACTATGCACAGGTCGCACACCAGCGGATAGCCAGCGGCGAACGCAACGGCCGCAGCCGCGACCATCACGACGCTGGACAGCGCCCTTTTCCTAAGTCCGCTCATAACGCAGATTATACCCCGTCTTGCCGCTTTGTCCACGAAAAACGAAATGAGTGGATGAATATCCCTAAACGCCAGAGCCCCGGGGCGCCGCCTCAGAGTCCCCGCCCGCCTATTTCTTGTCCGGCTTGACGTACCCGCAGACCTGCACGGCCTCTGCCACGGCATCGGCCACGGTGCCGCCGGACGAACAATGGCCGCCGCCGCAGAACTTGGCGCCGGCGATATTGTAGACTTTCTCGCAACCTCCGTCTTTTCTAATCTTGCGGTAATCGGCATTATCCGGCTTCGGCTCACACCCTTTCTGCAACACCATGTCGCGCACGCACTTGCTGTCGATTAACTCCATGGCCGAAACCCGGCCGGCAAATGCCGCCACCAGCGCGGCACATATCAAAGTCTTTTTCATAGCTTTCTCCTTTTGCCTGTTGAATACATATCTCAAAAGGAGCGGGGAGTTGAAACAATCACAACGAGATGACCCCGCCGGTTTTCCGGAAAATCCGTATTGCATAGC
>JAITSG010000035.1 GCA_031288035.1 Rickettsiales bacterium
CTCCACGCCACGGGGCCGAACCCCCATCGCGTCATTA
Source organism: Rickettsiales bacterium (assembly GCA_031288035.1). Taxonomy (GTDB): domain Bacteria; phylum Pseudomonadota; class Alphaproteobacteria; order Rs-D84; family CACZYB01; genus JAITSG01. The sequence continues at coordinate 38 of JAITSG010000035.1, forward strand.
GGTAGAGCTTCGCGGCGGAGTACTGCGCGCTTTGCGGATACGGAGAATCGTCGTCCCGGAACGCTCCCATAAGCCTCGTCCCGCGCGCGTGGCCGAATAGAATCTCTGCTGGTATATCCATTCCTCGGTCGAGCGGACATGCGCAACCTTCAGCTTCTTGATTTTCACATTGCGCATCTGCATCCTTTTCCTCAGATTGGCGACTTCGCTGTACGTGAGGTTCTGAAGCAGGTTGGTCTTTATCGCGACGTCATGACCGGCGGAAATAAACGAACTCTGGTTGAGCGCCCAAAGCGAAGAGATTATGATGTCGTTCCCGACCTTGAGCACCGCTTCGGTACTGCTGAGATTGATGGAAGTCGGATCGATATAATCGCGTCCGAGCTCTGTCCAGTTGCACCTCCAGCTGCACGCCTCGCCCCTTATGTGAAGCCACAATATCCGGTATTCCGGCTTTGCCGGGTCTATGACGCCGTTGTACGCCATGTTGGTCAGATACTGCGCGCCTATCGTCAGGTCGCGCCCGGCCTCTATGCGCCCCGCGAAGTTCACGAGGTTCAGGAGGCGACTCTTCGCGAACTCATTGATTTATTGGTGGGGAAGGGTGGATTCGAACCACCGTAGGCGTAAGCCGACGAATTTACAGTCCGTTGCAATTGACCGCTATGCGACTTCCCCGACGCGGGCCTATATTAAGCCAAACGCGCAAAAAGTCAATAAAGAACTCCGGCCGGAGCCGGAGTCCGAATCGCGCGGGAGCCGGCCGCAGGAAGGCCCGCGGCCCTGCCGCTACATCTTGTACCGATATACGGCGACGCCCCTGGCCTTCCTCGCAAAATCCGAGCACTTAGTCATGCCGGGCGTGTGGGCCTCGACCGTGGTCGCGCCGTTGGCCAGCTGGTGCGCCGCGTCGCCGACAGTTATGCTTCCGGTATCGTTTGCCCCGGTCAAGGAATAGGCCGCGTCGGAGTTCACCGCGAATACCTGCGTGTTGCAGTCGGCGTCGGATATATAGCCCTCCATCTTGTATATTCCCGGACCGACAAAACCGGTCGTAGGCGCGGCAATCGTGGGACTTGAAGCCGCGACAAATTCCCACCTGTCCGAAATACGCCCGACCTCGCCTATGCACCCCTGGGCCTCGGCCTTCGTCAAGAAGGCGTTCTTGGCAAGGCACGCGGCGAACTCGGCCGGAGGCAAGCACTTCCCGGTGGCCGTATCCATATTCTCGCCAAATCCGCACGGCCTGCACTTGCCCGCGTCGGCCGGATCCACGCCGTATCCGAACGGACAGGACCTGTAGCACGCGGACACGTCCTTGGCACCGCGGGCCGAAGTGGTCCCCTTAGGGCAGGGAAGGCAGCGGAGCAGAGCGTTTTGCGCTCCGGCATCCTTCGCGGCGTAGGTCGAAGCCGCGCATTCGAGGGTAACCTCGTCGGCCTTGCCGGCAACGGCCTTCATGGAGGCCAAAAGCGGCATGACGCACTGCTCGGTCTCCCCGGCCTCGGCCATGTCGAGCTTGATCAGCCCGACGGTCTTAGTCCCTTGCTTCACCCTCCTCAAATTCTCTCCTATAGGACACGCGAAACTGGCGCTCAAGCAGTACGACAGGCCGTCCTTCTCCCTTTGCACGAACTCGGCCTGGCATTTGAAAACCACGCCATCGGATACGGGAATCCAGTTTCCGGGACGGGGGTATTCCATCGACATGGCCGCGCTCCACGACACCTCGTCGGCGTTTTCCGGAGCCCTGCACGACTTGGACTGGGAAACGAAGTACTCGTACGACCCGAATTCATCCATCGATTTCTTCAGGGTCTTTCCGACCGGACAGTACGCGCCGGACGCGCTTTCGGATGCGGCCTCCTCCTCCGAACCGTAAGAATCCCCCTGGCTCCGCGCAGTGCCCCCAGAACGACGGCGGCCGGTGCTGCCCGTGCGTTTGGTCCCGGCAGAGCGCTTCGTCCCGGCGCTGCGCTTGGTGCTGGACGCGCGAGCCCGGCCGGTCCCGCTGGTGCGCTTCTTCTTCACCGCGGCGCCCGAATCCCACCCAACGGCCAGGGCGATCGCCAGCGAGATTATGCCAACAAAAAATTTCCTCATCATGCTCTCCTCGATTACGGCTTATACTTGTACAGCACCGGGCCTCTCTGAGCCTTTCCAAAATCGGCGCAAGACGACATTCCCGGAACGTTTATATCCTTACCGCCGTTCGACATGCCCATCACCTTGTCGCCGACGGTTATGGACGCGGTATCGCTGTTTATCGTGAGCGAATAGCCGGTCTGGCCGTTTACGCCGAACACCTGGGCGTTGCAGTCGTCCGCGCCGTACCATCCCTCTATCTTGTACAGGCCCTGGCCGACGGTCCCGGTCTTAGTCCCGCCGGCGGCGGCGCTGCCGGCGTCGTCGACCACCGTCCAGTGACCGCCGTCGCTCCGGCCATTATCGCCTATGCAGGCCCTGGCCTCGAGCAGATTTAAGAACCGGTTCCGGCTAGCGCACGGAAGCAGCGCCTCGGCCACGGAACAAAAGCCCGTATTCGCGTTGACCACCTCGCCCTCAGCGCAGTCGAGGCAGTCGGCCTCCGGATTTTCCCGGTCTACGCCCTTGCCGGCCGAACAGGATTTGCGGCATGACGCGGCCGAAAACGATCCGCGGGTCGATGTGGTTCCCGCCGGACAGCCGACGCAACGCAGATGGCCCTCCCCCGCTCCGGCGACAACGTCGGAATAAGTGTTAGCCGGGCACACGAGCTTCACGGCGCCGCTCTCGCCCGCGATCGCGGTAAGCACGGCCAGCTTCGACGGAGAGCACGCCAAGCCGGTCGAGAGGCTACGCAGGACGGTGGCCTTGCCGGCCTCCTGCTCCGCGGCTATCTTGGCCGCCGTCTTCTTGGCCCCGGATCCAGCGGTCGTGGAAACCGCGGGTACGCTCGTAGTCTTGGCCAAAGTTTCGTCTATTGGGCATATGGTCGTAGAATCGACGCATGCGGAGCCCTGCAGCACATACCCGCCGGAGCACGAGAAAACCGCGGCCTCGGCCGCGTCGATCCACGACGGGCGGGGATATTCGGCCTGCATGGCCGCGCTCCACGAGGCATCCTCCGTATTATCAGGAGCGCGGCAGGCGGCGGTCTTGGACCTGCTATACTCGTACTGGCCGTCCTCGCCGACGCTCTTGCGGACGACCTTGCCTATGGGACAGGCGTCAAGGACCTTCTCGGAAACCGCGGCCTCCTCCTCCGAACCGTAAGAATCCCCCTGGCTCCGCGCAGTGCCCCCAGAACGACGGCGGCCGGTGCTGCCCGTGCGTTTGGTCCCGGCAGAGCGCTTCGTCCCGGC
>JAITSG010000039.1 GCA_031288035.1 Rickettsiales bacterium
GGAAAAGCCGCTCGCCGCGAAATCGTCGACCAGCCCGTCCAGTATTTTCCTTGAGACCGAGGGGTTCCTCGCGTATTCGCGCATGCTCGCCGCCGACAATGCGGCGTTCTGGGGCTGGACGGGGGCCTCGCGGCGCGCGGGCGCCTCGCCGTCTCTTTCGGCGAGGGCGCGTTTTATGCGGCGCAATATTTCGTCCATCGACGGATTATCGGAATACAGTCCCAATTTCGCCCCCTTTCCCCAGATTATAGTATATTTATGGTGAAAAATAAAGCTATTTATAGTAAAATCGGGGCATGTTCATCACCGCCGAGCCGGAGTTCGACATAATAGTCCAGAGGAACGGGGCCGTTTCCATCGTGCTTTCGGCGAGGGCGCGAAGCCCGTTGCGTCCGCGGCTTGTGCACGACGGGAAAAATGCGGCCGTGATGTTCCGCGACGGGGACGAGGCCGTAAGCCTGGCCGGGATCCCGCGCCCGGCGTTCAAGAGGATCAAGGATTCGCGGATAGTCCAGGTAGCGGAGCTGGGCGCTTCCGGCCGCCTCGTCTGGAACTATGCGGCCGAGGTCGAGGAGGACGGCTCCATCTCGCGGCGCGTCTGGCGCTGATCCCTGGCGAATCCGGCCACAAGCTCCATATGCCCGGAATTCGGGAACTGGTCTATCGGGGCCAGGTCGAAAAGCCTGTATCCCCCGGCCTCCAGCGCGGCCCTGTCGCGCGCGAACGCGGCGGGATTGCACGACACATATACCACGCGCTCCGGGCCGGCGTCCGCGATTGCGCGGCATTGCGCGGCGGCGCCGGCGCGCGGAGGGTCGAGTATCGCCGCGTCGCAGTCGAACCGCCGCACCGGACTGGCGAACAGGTCGCGCTCCTGCGCCTTTATCCCGAACCCGCGCAGGATTTTCACCGCAGCCGCGTCGCAGTCGAACGCCCGCCACTCTATTTCCGGGAACGACAGCGTAAAGAGGCCGAGGCCGCAGAACAGGTCGCACCCGGTTTTCGCGCCGGGCGGGATCATGGAGCGCGCGGCGGAAACTATCGCCTCTTCGCCTTCCTTCGACGGCTGGAGGAACGAGCCCGGCGGATAAGGCACGCGCCGTCCGCCGATTTCCACGAACGGCCGCGCGGATTCGAAGATTGCCTCCTTTCCGGCGGTCGCGCGCAGTATTTTGCGCTCCCGCGCGAAGTTCCTTATCTTCTGCGCGTCCAGCGGATGTATTTTCATGCCGTAAAATTCGAGGGTTATGCCGTTGTCCACGGCGGTTACGCCTATTTCTCCCTCGCTTTTTATGGAAAACGACGCGGCCAGGCCGGCCAGGGGCCCTATAAGGCCGCTTATGGACGGAAGCGCCGCCGGGCACGAATCTATGGCCGCCACGTCGTTCGACCTCGCGGCGTAGAATCCGAGGTTCCCGCCATAGTCCAGCTTGAGCCTGATTCTGCGCCTTGTTCCTTCCGGGACGCGGGCCATGGGCCTGGCGAAAGGGGCGTCGAAGGCCGGCGCCGGGCCGTCGGAGACGTCCCTGCATCCGCCGCATCTGCCTAAAAATTCGCACTTCATTTTATTCCCTTGTCTTTTGCCGTCTTGATTGTATAATAGAGCGAGGGATATGCAAAGCATATTCAAAAACAATAAACTGACGAGGTTGTTATGAAAGGTACAGTGAAGTGGTTCAATGCTAAAAAGGGATACGGGTTTATAACTCCCGACGGCGGAAACAGGGACGTGTTCGTCCACATTACCGCGGTCAAGGATGCCGGCATATTCCTTAACGACGGGACTAGGGTAGAGTTCGATGTCGAAAGCAGGAACGGGCGCGAATCCGCGATTAATCTGAAACAGGAATAGGGTCCGGGGGTCATTCCCCGGCCGGTCCGGAGCGATAGCGTACGGGCCGTTTCTTTTTCTTCCCGGCCTTGTACCGGGACTTTTTTTATGGTATAATCGGATGAGGAAAGGAGGCGCCATGAAGTTCAAGCTTATATACACGGGCGAGCTCAAGATAAATCCGAAGCGCCGCTCCCAGCACCTGGCCGAGATCCGGAGCCAGATATCGCCGCAGCTCAAGCGCCTGTCGGAAATCGTGCCGTACAACGTGATAAAGAAGAAGCTCTTGGACAAAAACAAGGGCGTGCGGGAGATTGGCGGGGCGCGTTTTTTCCCGCTGATAGCGCCCGAGCTGGACTTGCTGGCCGAGCTTGACATCCAGATATTGCACCCGGAGCTTCTGGAGACTCCGCACGCGGACATAGACAACCGGATGAAGACTCTTCTGGACGCGCTTAAGAGGCCGCAGTCGCCGCACGAGGTCACGGACCGCAACAAGGGCGAGATAATCTACACCCTGCTCGACGACGACCGTCTGGTGACGAAGATGACGATAAACACGTCGCATCTTCTGACATTCCAGAACGAAGCCGACCTTCTGGTGATAATAACCGTGAACATCCGCGCGTCGAGGGGCACGATGGACAACCTTGCCGTGATAGTATAGCCGCGTTCCGGCCGCGCGTCCGTCTCTCTTGCAATCCGCGAAATCCGTAATATAATGGTTTTGTAATGCGCGTGAAAGCGCCGGAGAAAGACATGTGCCCGATTCTGCTTTTCATATTCACGGGATTTATGTCCCTGGAAACAAACTCTGCCATGCGGCACCAATGCGTCGTCTGTCCGCCGGGGACGTACTCTCCGGCCAGCATTCCCGGCTGCCTGGTGTGTCCGCCGAACCATTGGTGTCCTATGGGGGCCGCGAGCCCCACGCCGTGTCCGGCCGGGACGGAATCTCATGCCAACTCCATAGGGAAGGCGGATTGTAAATCACCCGTCCCGACCAGCAAGGGCGGGCAGTACTGCGCTTCCACAAACAAGAATGTGTGTACGAAGAATGCGGCCTGGGCAGGGGGAAGCAATACGTGCTACAGCAGCTCGTCCACGTATACGGCATGGGACGGGAGCAGCGTAACATACACATCGCCGTACAAGGCGCAACAGAACAGCTATGGAATACAGGCAAGCACGTGGGCATGCAAGGATAGCAACAGCGTTGCCCCGAATGCGGCGAGCGACGCGCAGTGCAGGAGCGGCAGGTATTGCTGGTGCGCGTATTCTAAGTCTCCGGATACTTCGGCAAGCACATTTTCCTCGGGAATTTGGTCCTCCTGGGTGTTCGGCACTGACTATGGCTCGGCGTCGAATTGTGCGCATACTTGCGCCCATGCTTGCGCGTATAATGCGTATCTTTCGTCTCGCGGCGGCGCCGTCGCGTGGTGAGACGGCCGTAGCTTCTGTCTTGGACACCCGGATCAAGCCGGGAAATCCAAGACGGGAAATTATGCGGCTTGTTCCCTTCATGGACCTGCGGGCTTGGTCGTCGCACAGCAGGAAGAGAGGGGCGAGCGGCAAGAAGAAAGGAGCGGATTTCTCCGCTCCTTCTTTGTCTTTTGTTTTTGTTGTTACTTATCCCCTATCCGAGGATGTTTAAATTATATGTCGATTCGCGCGGCATTGCAACAAGAATCTCTTCGCCGCGAGTAAAATTCCGGATTGTTTTTCCAATCCTTGTCCACTTCCACCTCTAGTTCCAGGTTTATCTTGTGTCCGACGAGCTTTTCCATTTCGGCGCGCGCCTTGATTCCTATGGTTTTCAATTTTTCTCCGCGGCTTCCTATGATTATCGCCTTGTGCGTTTTTTCGGACGTTATTATGGTTTGGCGCACGTTGGCGCGCGCGATTTCGTCGGTCCTTACCGCGATCATGTACGGAAGCTCGTTGTGAAGGTATTCGTAGATTTTCTCGCGCGTGATTTCGGCCATGCGGAATTCCGCGCTTGCGTCCGTCGGGCGGTCGAACCGCCACTCGCCCTCCGGCATTTTGGACGCGACCCATTTTATAAGGTCGTCCACGCCGTCGTTCTTCTTGGCCGAGATCATGAACACCTCCTCGAACAGCCCGGTGGAGTACGCTGCCTGCGCGAGCTCGAGGAGTTCCGGTTTTTTCACGGCGTCGATTTTATTGATGGCCGCGCATTTCGGAGAGCCGACGGAGCCGAGCTTGCCGATTATCTTCTCCGACGTTCGGGTAAGGCCCTTCGCTGCGTCTATTATGTACACCACGGCGTCCGCGCCGTCCATGGCGCTCCACGCGGCCGAGACCATGGCGCGGTCGAACTTCGACTTCGCGTCGAACACGCCCGGCGTGTCTACGAAGGCCATCTGGACCTCTTCGAGATTCCTGACTCCGCGGATGTTCTCGCGCGTGGTCTGGACTTTCCGCGACACTATGGCTATCTTTTCGGACGCGATTGTGTTAAGGAGGGTCGACTTCCCCGCGTTCGTCGCGCCCAGCAGCGCGCAGTATCCGAATCTTTTCTTCATATCGCAAGCCCCCGCGCCTTGAGTTTCCCGTAGCCGGCCGCGGCGCGGATCCGCGCGCGTTCCGCGTCGAACCTCGCGCCCTTTTCCCCGGCGAGGGGGGTGCAGGCGCTCCACGCCGCCTCGTCTATCTCGTCCGGGAATATCTCGGCGCAGAATCGGAAATAGCGAAGAGCCCTCAGGCCGTCCTCCGCGACCGAGAGGGCCGGCGGTTTTATGAAGCGCACCGTGCGCGCCCGGATGTCCTCCATGCCGCCGGCCGGGTCGTATATTTCGCCTTCCTCGTCCATGTACATGGCGTTCATGGTGAAGTCGCGGCGGACATAGTCCTCGTCCATCGTGGGG